>CAZHIK010000481.1:0-7122 GCA_964532635.1 uncultured Enterobacterales bacterium | reverse complement strand
TCTTGATCTCACAGGCGCCCTGGAGGCTTCTTCGAGTTTGGCCCTGTCGAGGGGACGCCGCTCCCTAGGTTCCCCTTCCTCTGATTTCCCTTGCCAGTTCGGGTCATCGGGGTGGAACCGCACCGGCACAACCTCCACCCTTGGCAACTCCGTCAAGTCTGGCCTCAGCATCTGCTTCGCCTTTGCGGCCAATTCGTCGTGGAACAGACGTCGGTGCGCCTGAAACACTTCCGCCATCTGGTTCCAGCGCTCAATGTAGTCCTCCCCGTAGTCTACGGTTTCTTGCAATCCGGCCTCGGGGTCATTGACTTGTTGCGCGAATCGATGAGGTGGAGTCGTCTTCATGTGCCCCAGCTTCCCTCCTCCACGCCACATGTGGGCCGCCTTGGCCTGGCTGTACCAGGAGACACCGAGACGTTCACCGTCATCTCCACCCTCCTGCTCCTCAAAGCAGGCCCAGATGACGACATGCTCCTGTTCCTTGCCCTCCAGCCTGTCAGGTGTGGAGTGGTCCAGTCGCAGGTAGTCAGAGCGTGCGATCCGAATGATGAAGCCCCGACCGTCACGGGAGGAGGGGTCCGGTATACAGCTGCCAACCACGAGCCTTCGCCGATGTGGATGCCCGTTGGGTCCGAGCTTGACCTCCCCGATCGGGGAACCATGCAACCTGTCTGCCAGCTGTTGCAGCAGGACGCGGGCCTGCTGACGACGCTCCTCGCGGGCCTGCAACTCCCCTTTGTTCAGTCCCTCCTCTGCTTTCGATGCCCCATCCAGCGCTCGTGCCAGCTTCGCGCCATCTAGCTCCACCCCCAGGAATTCCTCATCGAAGTAGGCGTTCAACTTGCTCTCGAGGAACTGGAGTACGGGATCGTCGTGGAGCTGAATGGCGCGAAGCGCCTTCCTCACATCCCGCCAGGTGATGTCCAAGACGACGGCCGGGAGTTCGTCCCAGAACACAACCGCCTGCTCGAGCTTCCCCTTGAAGGCTGTTTTGATGGCCTCCTCGGTTTCCACCTCACCCCACGCCTCGCTCAGCACATCCGGTAGCACCCCCAGCTCCGCCGCGTACGCCGCCAGCTGAGTGGTCTCCGGAGGATGGATGTCCGTCTTCATCTCCCAGAGCAAGACGCCGTCGCCCCCAGTGACCATCCAGCCGTCCGGATTTGGTCTTGCCGGCCTGACCCGTTGGTCCAGGGTCCAGAGACGCCCTGCGTCCGCAGAGCCCGACACGCTGATGAGAAGGCTCGTTGCGGCACGATCACCTCCGAGTGGAAGCCCATCGGGAGTGCCCTGGATGTCGTAGCTCAAGACGGACAACTTCCGCACCTGATCGGCGAACACGGCCAGTCTTTCCAAGAGTTCCGCTGGATTGACCTCGATGTCGGCCCGTGCCTTCGTCTTCCTCGCCCATGGAGCCACTCCCTTTCTAGTTCGTGGCTTCGCCCCCTCGCTCGCTGCCAACGCCTCAAGGAAGCGCGCTATGTTCTCTGGGCCTCCGGCGCGCACATAGACCTCGTCCAGAAAGAGGAACAAAGCGCGGGTGTAGTCGTTCTCCAGATTCCGTACCTGGCGGTCAACGTCATCGGAGTTGCCACGGTGGTAGGGCCGAAACAGGTTCAGGAAAGAGCTGCGCTCGGAGAGCGCGGTGGTGTGTGAAGGCATGGGTTCTCCTCCTGGGGTCGACCGGCGGACAGCGACTCTACTCCACGCCGGCCGGACCGGACAACGCCACACCAGGATGGAGGGCGCCATCAGCCGACTGACAGACAGATCCTCCGAAGGACGCTATCGGCCAAGAAGCCAGAGTGGCCAATAGCGGCCACCAACAGCTCAGATTTGCCCCCTTTGAAGGCCCGCTCCTATCGAGCAGACCTATCGCGGGATCACGCACCGCTATCAACGACGAATGTAGACCGAGGTCCACAGCGGAAGCGGGCGCTCGTCCAACGTGAAGCACCGGCAGCCCAGAAAACCTCGCTCCGCTCAGTACCCCGCCCGCTCCCGCGCCCCCTCCAGCCGGCTCTGTAGATCGAAGTCCGCCGCGTTCCGCACCGGACGCGCCAGCGCCTGCTCCAGCACCTGGATGGCGCGCTCCTGGTCCTGGTACTCGTCGCCGTGGCGCTCGGTCTCCAGGTGGCTCGACAGGTAGGCGTAGGCCGCAGCGTCGTCGGGATCCTCGTCGATCATGCCCAGCAGCACCCCCTCTCCCAGATCGAACTCCCCAAGCATGTAGTGAAACTCGGCCCGCTGTAGCAGGAGCCGCCTCGACTCGCGCCCCTCGGTGAAGCGTTCCCCGAGCCGTCGGTACAGCTCGATCGCACGACGGGCCAGGGCTGGATCCCGAAGGGAGGCGTTGTGCAGCTCGATCTCAAACTCTCCCATCCAGTTGCGAAGGGACTCGAGCCCCGGGAAGACCTCGTCTGCCTCGGTCATGCTGCGGATCTCGGCGGGCAGCCGCTTGAGCAGCAGCTCCCAGATCCGGATCCAGATCTCGCACGCGCGCTCTGGATCCTTGTCCTCGACGGCGGCGAAGCCCTCCTGCATCCACTCGTCCAGCATCTCGAGCGATGGCGGGTCGCGCTGGAGGCGCCGCCACAGCTCGCAGCTCACCAGGCCCAGCAGTTCGCGCTCGTCGTCCGAACCTGCGGGCCACTCCTCCGACAGCTCCCAGGCGGAAATCCAGTCCGAGGTCAGCGCCCGGTAGCCTTCGGCGTTTAGCGGAACTCCCGCGCGCTCAAGCACGGCGAACAGCGCCTCGGTGTCCATCTCCCGCACTCCGCTGATGGTGTGCAGAGGCGGTCGTTTGCCTGGACCGATGCCGGTCAAATCCCGCAGCCTCGCCATCACCCATGGATGGAAGTCCATGCCTGGCACCTCCCGACCACCAGCGATGGCCCGTGCCGCCTCGAGCGTGAAGCGAGAATGCTGGAGCTTGCTGGCGAGCTCCCACTCCGCGTTCTGCGCCGCGAGTTGAGCGACGAAGTCCTCTGGGCTGGGAGCCGCGGGGACGGGGATCGCGAAGGGGTTGTCGGCACCCTTGCGCAAGCAGCACTTCTTGTACTTCTTGCCGCTGCCACAGGGGCAGGCGTCGTTGCGGCCGATCTTGGGGCGGGCCATCGTGATCTCCTGGACCGAGCGGAGCGCCTCATAGCGTGGGAACGGAGTTGATGGCAGCGGATCGAAGAGGCCAAGAAAGCGGCGCTTGATTTCTCGCTACGAGACATTTATAGTCTCGACATGCAGCTCAACCCATACTCCCTCCGCGAAGCCCTCGACACCCTCGGCGCCATCCTCGCCGACCGCGGGCACAGCTACGACATCGTGGTTATCGGCGGGGGAGCGCTCCTGCTCGTCGGCTTGATCGACCGTCCCACCAAGGACCTGGACGTCGTCGCCCTGGCTGGAGCCGAGCCCTGGTCCAGCGCAGCGCCGCTACCTGGTCCCCTGCTCGAGGCGGTGAAGGACGTCGCCCTGGCCCTCGAGCTCGAGCCCGACTGGCTCAACCCCGGTCCCACCGACCTGCTCGACCTCGGCCTGCCCGATGGCTTCGCCGGGCGCACCACCGCAGAGCGCTTCGGAGCGCTGACGGTGCGCTACGCCGCCCGCGAGGACCAGATCGCGTTCAAGCTCTACGCCGCGGCCGATCACTGGCCCGACCAGGGCAAGCACCTGCAGGATCTGCGAGCCCTCGCCCCGACTCCCGAGGAGCTTCGAGCGGCCGCGCGCTGGTGTATGAGCCACGATCCCTCTCCCGGCTTCCGGGACATGCTGCTGAAGCCCGTGCTGACAGCCCTCGGCATCTCCGAGGTGCCGGATGCCTAGCTCCTTCGACCGCCTCGCCACCGACCTCGCCTGGAGCCTCTGGGGTGAGCTGGGCGTGCCCAGCGTCCTGCGCGACCACACGCACGTGGTGGTCGATCCCGAGCCTCTCATCATCGCATCCCCCTACATCGCCCAGCACGACGCCCGATTGCGCGACGAGATCTGGCGCTGGTGCGCGGCCCACGCCGCCCGCATCTCCACAAGTCGGCTCAAGGGGCTGGCCCGCCGAGCCCACCCCGAGGTCCGCGAGGCCTTCGAAGCTCTGGCCGCAACACTTGCCACCGCGACCCCCATCCGCTGGCCCCACCCGCCGGATGCAGTCCCCTGGCCCCGACGCCCCGAACCCAGGCCCCGCACCCTGCACCTCGACCGCCCCTCGCTCCTGGCCCTGCGCGCCCGAGCGATGGTCGGGGTCGGCGCACGGGCCGACGTGCTCACCACCCTGCTGGGGCGCACGGATCGCTGGACTCGCGCCTCGGAGCTGGAGCACCTGGGCTACAGCAAGCGCAACGTGGCGCGGGTGCTAGGCGACCTGGCAGAAGGCGGCCTGCTCCAGCAGCGCGGGGAGCGGAACTCGCTCACCTTCCGCATCGCGGAGCGCGCGCCCTGGGCGCACCTGCTCCGCAGCGACGACCTGGCGTGGATGCGCTGGGATATCGCCTTCGAGCTCGTCTTTGCCCTGTTCCGACTCGAAGCCCTGGCCACCAAGCCCACCGCCGTCCAGCGTGTGGAGGGGACCAAGGCCAGGATCGCGCTGGTCACCCTGGTCAGCGGTCTCGACCTGCCAGCTCCTCCCGCGATCCGCAACCAAGATGCCCCTCTGGACGCGCTCATCCGCTGGGGCGAGCACACGCTCTCCGAACTGGCGAAGGGCCGCCGTTCCGACCCGAAAACAGCCTCGAAAACCCCCTAGTGCTAGGCCAAAAGCTAGGCTGGCGCCCTCGAGCCCCATATCTACCCCCAAATAGATAACTCCGCTTCCCATACAAGGAAGCGGAGTATCGAGAAGTCGGGGCGACTGGATTCGAACCAGCGACCACCTGCTCCCAAAGCAGGTGCGCTACCAGACTGCGCTACGCCCCGGGCAGGGGCCGAAGTAGCACCCGTTCCTGCGGGTGGCAACGGTCTGGGGGGTCATACCCCCGAAAATGCACCAGCCCCGCGGGTCATACCCCCGAAAACGCCCCACATCCGGCCTTCGAGTCAGGCCGGACAGCCGAAAACCGGCGTTCAACCGTGCCCCGACTCGCACAGAGACCGGGATGTGTAGCAACAACGGGAGCATGACCCCGAAGGATGGTGCAGATCGGGGGGCATGACCCCGGAGGGTGGTGCAGATCGGCCGCATCGCCCGTCAACACAGGACGTAACGCCCCGCCCACCTGCTACCATGACCCGGCCATGTCCTGCCCCCCCGTCGACGCACTGCTGGCCGAGCCCCTGGACCCGCAGCTCGCTGCCCACCTGGATGGCTGCTCCCGCTGCCGAACAGCCCGGTCCCTGGCGACCGCGGCGCGGGAGCTTCCACCCTCGGCCACCTTCGACGACCTGAACCACAGCCTGACCCTCGAGGGCGCCACGCCACCCGCGGCGCTGCACGAACTGGGTGCAGGCCCCAACGGCAGCACCGCACTCACGCGGGATCCCACCGACGGTCGGCGAGCGGTGCTCAAGCGCCTGCATCCGGAACGCGTTCCCTCCGACCCGGGCTCGCTAAGCGTTCCCGGAGTGGAGCACCCCTCCCTCGCCCAGGCGCGCCTGGTCGACGCACGCCTGGGCCTGCTGCTGCGCGAACACGCCGACGGCCTCTCCCTCGCGGACTGGGCGCGGGCGAAGCCCCACCCGGGGGCGTGGCTCGATCTCATCGGAGGGATCGCGGCGGCGCTCGCCGCTCTGCACGCCTCCGGTGAGGTCCACGGCAACCTCAAGCCCGACAACCTCTTCATGACCCATGCAGGACGGCCGCTGCTGCTGGATCCGCTCCCCAAGGGTGCGCGTGAATGGGTGCACTGGGATCGTGCCCCCGAGCTGACCAACGACGCCCCCGGGACCCCCGAAGCGGACATGTGGGCGCTGGGCGCCCTGCTTCGGCTGGCCAGCGACCTGGCTGGCGGCATGCCCCCGTGGGCCGGAGAGCTCTGCCGCCACCTCCTGGACGCCAACCCCGCCACCCGCCTGACGAGCGCCGGGCTGCTCCGCCAGCTGCTGGAGCGTTCGTTGCTGGGGATCCCGTGGCCCAGCATGGGCCTGCTCGGACGGGGGGGCATGGGGGAGGTACACCTGGCCCACGACCCCGATCTGGATCGCACGGTCGCTCGCAAGAGCCTGCGCCCCGACCGCCTGGATCAGCAGCGACGCTTCCTGGCCGAGGCCCGCATCACAGCACGCCTTCAGCACCCGGGCATCGTCCCCGTCCACGCGCTGGGACGCTTCGAGGACGGACGGCCGTTCTACGTGATGAAGGAGGTGCTGGGGCGCACGCTCCACGACCTGATGCAGCTCGACACCCCGAGCCTCGAGCGCCGCCTCGAGATCTTCCAGCGCACCTGCGAGCCCATCGCGTACGCCCACTCCATCGGGGTCATCCACCGCGACATCAAGCCTGCCAACGTGATGGTGGGCACCTTCGGCGAAGTGCTGGTGCTGGACTGGGGACTGGTAAAGGTCGAGGCCCAAGAGGGCGCCGCACCCGGAGATCAGCCCGCGAACCAAACTCTGGCCGGCTCGGTGATCGGGACCCCGGCTTTCATGGCTCCGGAGCAAGCTCGGGGGGAACCGGTGGGCCCGGCTGCGGATGTGTACGCCCTCGGCGGGGTGCTGTACTACCTGCTCACGGGCCAGGCCCCGTACGCGGGAGATTCCGCCGTCGAGGTCCTGGATCGCGTTGTTCGGCACCCCCCTCCCCCGCCCTCGAGCCTCGCCTCGGACATCCCCCCTGAGCTCGAGGCGCTCTGCCTGCAGGCCATGGACCGGGACCGGGACCAGCGCATCCCGGACGCCAGCGCCCTGGTGGCCGCACTGGACGAAGCCATGGGCTCCTGGCGAGCCCACGCGGGCTCCCGCGAGCTGGTGGCCAAGGCGCTACCGCACCTCGGCGACCTTCGTGAAGCCATCGACCAGGGCTCCCGTGCGACGCCCCAGGTCGGGGAGGCCTGGGAGGCGGTGCGTTCCGCGCTCGAGCAGCTCTCGTTCGGTGCGGCGCTCCGCCCGGGGCATGACGCCCGACGGCAGGTCGAAGAGCTCCGTAACCAGGAACTCGGTCACCGCAGCAGCGGTTGCCGCCTCTTGATTTGCGCGCAG
>CAZHIK010000480.1:0-7131 GCA_964532635.1 uncultured Enterobacterales bacterium | reverse complement strand
TCGCGGCCGATGTCTCGCCCCCGGCGGTCCGCTGGTGGGGCCCGGGGCAAGGAGGTCCTCCGCCCTTGTCACGCCTCGCCGAGCGGATCCTCGCCCTTCACGACGCTGTCGCCGAGTAGGACCCGCAGCTCGGCCTCGCAGCGCTCGAGGGCTTGGGCGTCGAGGCTGTCGAGGATCAGCTGTACACGCCACGGCAGGCTGGGTTCCGTGCGTGGGTAGGAGCCGATCTTGACGGTCGGGTGGCGCTCTACCAACTCGCCCAGCTGGATCGAAAACTGGGACTCGTGCTGGCTCGTGTGCAGCCAGCGCCGTCGGGGGCGCTGCCCGTGGAAGCGATGCGCCACGGCCTCCAGCTTGCGCTGGAACAGGGTCGGCAGGCCTGGCAGGACCACCACGTTGGCCACCACCACCACGGGGTACTCGATCTCACCGTCCCACCACAGCTCGGCTTCGGTGGGGACGTCGGCCATGCGCAGGGCACCTGGGGTGAGATCGTCGCCCACCCGACGCTCGAGGACCTCGACGATGGCCGGGTGGCGCTCGATGTTCCGTCCCAGCCCTCGAGCCAGGGCCGCGAAGGTGACGTCGTCGTGGGTGGGACCGACACCGCCGGAGGTGAAGATCCAGTCGTGACGTGGGGCCAGCCGTGCCACTTCGGTGGCGATGACGGACGGGTCATCGGGCAGGTAGCCCAGGTAGCGCAGATCGAGCCCCCGCCCCCTGAGCCAGGCGATGAGCCAGGGTCCGTTCTTGTCGGCGATGGTCCCGCCGAGGATCTCGTCTCCGATGATCAGCGCCGCTGCTGTGGTCATGTGGACTCCGATTTCGGTGACTATCGCTGACAAGACGAGAAGCAAAGCGATGTCAGGCCGCGGTGCATGGTCTACAATGGAGTCAGGTGTGTGACCGTGGTTCTCCGGAACCCACACCGGTCTCCAGGTGTCGAGAGGAGCGTGGAAAGCCACCGACCAAGGCTGACCTCTCGACGGCGCGCATCCACGGCGCGACCGGGCGCAGGGGTGCACCATGGGTGACCTGGCCGTCAGCGTCAGCCTCCACGGCTCCCCGGTGGCCGACGCCGTGATCCGCGTGCGCCACGCTGTGCGCATCGGAGAGGCCCCCCAGGCGGTCGTGCCCTTCCCGGGGGCTGACATCGCCATCGTGCGCACTGGGCCCGATCTCGCCGTGCGCGGGCGGCGTCTGGCCGAAGGGCAGGGCATCGGTGTCTCCCTCGGCCCGGTCCGCGTCTGGCTGGAGCACACACAGCGGGCGCGGGTGCCCCACCCCTGGCGGGAGCACCTCGATCTCCGGTTCCTGGCGACAGCGCTGCTGGTCACGGTCAGCGGCCTCTGGATCGAAACCCTCGACGCAGCCTTGCACGCGCGGGGTGCCGACGGCTTCGTCTCGCGGCAGGTGGCAGAGCTGCAGCTGCGCGGCGTGTTCCCCACCTTCGAAGACCCGTCGCTTCCCGGGGCTGCGGGCCGCACCGCGGCGGTGCGCTCCACGGTGGAGGGCAGTCCCAGCGACCATAGCGACACGCTGCGCGAAGGTCCCGAGGCTACCAGCGACGACGGGCGCACCGGCGTGGCCTACTACGCCTGGTACCGCAGCGTGGTACCCGAGGACGACATCTCTGTCCTCGCCCGAGACCGGCTGGCTCGCAGCCCTTCCGACCACGGTGCCCACGATCTGCTGGCCCGCTCCGCCTACGCGGCCGATCGCTTCGAGTTGGCTGCGGCGCACTTCCGCTGGCTGGTGGATCGGGACGCTCTGGGCCTTGGGAGCGAGCAGGAGTTGCTATGGCGGCTGGCCCGTACCGAGCGCCGCCTGGGCCGACATTCCTCCGAGGCTGAGCTGTACGAGCGGATCCTCGAGCTGGACTCCACGGATCCCTGGGCCCTGGGAGGCAAGGCCACCGTGATGGCCCGCCTGGGCCGCTTCGACGAGGCCTCGGATCTGCTCTCCCAGGCTCGTGTGGCGGCGCCCGGGCAGGTCTATCTCGACGTGTATGACGCCGTTGTGGCCGCTGAGATGGGACTGGAGCACCGCGCTGTGGACCTGCTCGAGGGCGTGGTCGAGCAGCGAGAGCAGCTGGCCCCCGAGTACCAGGTGGAGCTGCGTCGCGACGTCGCCCTCGATCCGGCCTTCGCTCCAGTGCGCTCCTCCGATCGCCTCAGGGTCATGCTCGCGCGCCACCTCGGTGCAGCGGCACCCCGCCCACGTCCCTGACCCACGCGGCCGATTCACGGGGATCGGGATCGTTGCACTCCCCGCTCACCACGGTAAGGTGCCGGTCCCGAACCAGGGAGTGATCATGGCGGGCCCACTCGCGGTCTATGCAGGCAGCTTCGATCCCATCACTTTGGGACATCTCGACATCATCCGTCGGGCTTCGGGCCTCTTCGAACGCGTCGTGCTCGGTGTCGGCGACAACTCTGCCAAGCGCTACATGCTCGACAAGGAGCGGCGGGTGGAGCTGGCCCGCGAGGTCACCCTCGATCTTCCCAACGTGGGTGTGGGCAGCTTCGACGGCCTGCTGGTGGACTTCTGCCGCGACATCGGTGCCGGCGTGATCATCCGTGGCCTGCGCGCGGTCTCCGACTTCGAGTTCGAGTTCCAGATCGGATTGGCCAACCGGGACATGGCTCCCGGCATCGAGACGGTCTTCCTCTTGCCTGCTCCTCGGCACATCTTCGTCTCCAGCTCCCTGGTGAAGGAGATCTTCGTCAACGGTGGTGACGTCACCCACTACGCGCCACCGGCGACCATCGAAGCGTTGCGCCGGGCCCTGGCTTCGGAACCCGCCTGATGGCGTGGGCCCTGCGGGCCGCGCTGCTGGGAGCGGCGCTGGGGGTGGTCCCTGCCGCTGTGGCAGCACCCGCAGGCGCAGACAGCTCGCCCGAGGTCGTGCAAGCCTGGCTGATGCTGGGAGAGAGCGAGCGCGCCCTGCGCGAGGCCCAGGCCTTGGCGGGCTCGGATGACGCTGACTGGCGCGACCACGCCGTCTACATCGAGGTCGCCTCGGCCAGCCATCTTCGCTGGGCCGTCACCGACGAGTACCGCTGGCTTGCGCAGCAGGAACCCATGGATCCCCTCATGTTCCTGCTCGCGTCGTGGTCCAGCGCCCTGCAGGCCCAGGGCGAGCAACTGGACGATGCCATCGTCGAGCTGGAGCGCACGGCCGTGGGCCAGGGGCCCGCAGGAGCCCAGTTGCTGGCGCGTGGTCTCATCGGCGTCGGGGAGTTCGGGCGGGCAGTCCAGGCCCTGCAGGGGCTCCGAGGCACCGAAGCCACGCGGCTGCGCGTGGAGGCCCTGGTGGGCGCTGGTGCCCATCGTGAGGCCGCGCTCCAGGTGGCCATGTCCCTCGAGCAGCGTCCTCGTCACCCCGATGTGGCGGCCGCGCTCTGGGAGCGGGGCGTGCCCGAACGCCCGGTTCGTAAGGCTCGCCGCAAGGCCGTGAAGGCCGCCGAGGCGCTGCTGGAAGAGGACGATCCCGAGGTGCTCCTGGCGGCGTGGCAGGTGCTCGCACGGGCCAAGCGGAGCGCTTCTGCGCAGCGGGCCTCCGACGCGATCTCCTCCCTGGTGCCCGGCCTCGTGCTGCCCGACCGGCTGCCCTACGGACGGGTGATGCTGGAGCACCTGGGAGAGGGCCTGGCACGCACCGGGCAGGAGAGCAGCTCCGCCGAGCTCACCGCGGTGGAGCGCGCCCGGGTGGCGGCGGTGCGAGCCCGCACCCTGCGCGAGGACGGCCTGGTGGACCAGGCCAGGCGTGCATACCGCGAGGCCATCGAGCTGGACGGCGGTGATCCCGAGTTGCTGCTCGAGGCCGCTGCGCTCCATCTCGACGTGGAGCCCCAGCGATCCCTGGCGTGGGTCGGCCAGGCCCTGCTGATGCTGGCCAGCGAGCCCGGCCTCGCGCCGGCTGAGCGGCGGGGTGCCATCGCCCGGGGACTCGAGCTCCAGGCCAGCTCCCTGCGGGCCCTCGAACATCACGACCAGGCCCTGAGCCACCAGCTGGTGGCTTCGCTCCTGCAGCCCACGCCCCAGGGGCTCTTCGAGCTCGCGACGCTCCAGGAGCAGCAGGGGAGCCCCGAGGCCGCCCTCGAGAGCCTGGCCCTTGCCGCCGCGCTGGGGTCGGACCGCGCGCGTGCCGAGATGGAGCGCCTCTACCGGGGCCCCGCCTCCGTGGAAGCCCTGGTGGGCGCTGTGGCCACCGACCTGCAGCACTGGGTGGCGGCGGCGCCTCTGCCCGCCGAAGCCGAGCGCTTGCTGGCTGGGGTGTCGCTATCCACCACAGCGGGCGATCTCTCATTCGACGCGGTCGAGGGTGAGGTCGTGGTGCTGGTCTTCTGGGCCAGCTGGTGCGCGCCCTGCGCCCAGGAGCTCCCCATCGTGGCCCAGCTGTCGACGAGCTGGCGCGACGAAGGCCTCCCCGTCCGGGTGGTGGCCGTATCTGTGGACGAACGCGAGGCCGACTATCGTCGCGGTGCCAAGCGGTTCGCAGAGCTCGACCTCGCGCTGGCCTGGGAGCCCGCGCTCGCACGGAGGCTGGACGTCGACGCGGTCCCGGCCACCCGTCTGCTCGATCCGCGCGGCCAGGCCGGCGGTCGGCTACAGGGCTTCCACGAAGGTCACGAGCAGCGCCTGGACGCGTTGGTACGGAGCTTGCTGGAACCCCGAGCAGCCCAACCTCGAACCCCAGAGGAGTGAACATGTGCGGAATCATCGGCTACGTCGGATATCGCCAGGCCAGTCCTGTCCTGCTCGACGGTCTGCGGCGCCTCGAGTACCGGGGCTACGACTCCGCGGGCCTGGCGGTTGTCGAGTCCAGTGATCTCACCCTCTACCGGCGCGTTGGCCGGGTGGCCGAGCTGTCCTCCACGGTACCGGAGCAGCAGGTGGGCCACGTGGGCATCGCCCACACCCGCTGGGCCACCCACGGCGGGGTCACTACCGACAACGCCCATCCCCACACCGACGTCACCGGCCGCATCGCGGTGGTCCACAACGGCATCATCGAGAATGCCACCGACCTGCGCAGCCGGCTGCAGCGCGATGGTGTCGAGTTCCGCTCCGAGACCGACACCGAGGTCCTGCCCCATCTGATCCGTACCTTCTACGATGGTGATCCCGTGGCGGCAGTGCGCAAGGCCCTGCAGCGGATCAACGGCACCTACGGCGTCGCCGTGGTCTTCGCCGATCACCCCGACATGATCGTGGCCGCGCGCAACGGCTCTCCCATGGTCATCGGGCTGGGCGACGACGAGACCCTCATCGCTTCCGACACCCAGGCCCTGGTCCGCTACACCCGGCGGGTCATCTACCTGTCCGACGGTGAGATCGCGCGCATCGACGCCGACGGCGTGCACACGGTCCTGCTCTCTGGGGCCAGCACCGACAAGGAGGTCGAGCAGATCGACCACGAGTGGGGTGTGGCGGAGAAGGGCGAGTACGACCACTTCATGCAGAAGGAGATCCACGAGCAGCCCCAGAGCGTCCGGCGCTGCATGCGAGGCCGCGTGGTGTCTGCCCAGGGCAACGCCAAGCTGGGCGGGCTCGACCTCAATCCCCGGGACCTGCTGGGCATCGGCAGTGTCGAGATGCTGGCCTGTGGCACCAGCTACCACGCCGCGCTGGTGGGGTGCATGGCCGTGGAGCGCCTGGCCCGTGTGCCAGCCTTCGCTCACATCGGCAGCGAGTACCGGCATCGCAACCCCATCGTTCAGCGCGACTCCCTGTTCTTCGCGGTCAGCCAGTCCGGTGAGACCGCCGACACCCTCGGCGCCGTGCGCGAGGTGCAGCTCAAGGGCGGTGAGGTGCTGGGCATCGTCAACGTGGTCGGCTCCAGCATCGCCCGACTCTGTGGCCGCGGCACCTACGTCCACTCCGGTCCCGAGCTCGCTGTGGCCAGCACCAAGGCCTTCACCAGCCAGGTCACCGCGCTGCTGCTCTTCTCGCTGTTGCTCGCCCGCACCCGGCAGATCTCCCGGCACATCGGCCAGGAGGTCGCCGAGGACCTGCTGGGCGTACCCGACGCGGTCTCCCGCTACCTCGCCGATCAGGGCCCCATCATCGAGGCCTCCCACGCCGTCAAGGACGCCAGCTACGCGTTGTTCATGGGCCGAGGCTTCTCCTGGCCGGTGGCCATGGAGGGGGCCCTCAAGCTCAAGGAGGTGGCCTACGTGCCCTGCGAGGCCTACCCCGCCGGAGAGATGAAGCACGGCCCCATCGCCATGCTCGAGGAGGGCACGCCGGTGGTGGTGGTGATGCCCGACGACCGGGTGCGCGAGAAGACCCTGAGCAACATCCAGGAGGTCAAGGCGCGGGGGGCGCGGGTGATCCTCATCCACACCGAGGGAGACGCCGAGGCCGCCACCCACGGCGACATCAACATCCCCGTGCCGCGCATCCACGAGCTCATCTCCCCTCTGCTCACCGTGCTGCCGCTGCAGTTGCTCGCCTACCACGTCGGCGTGCTGCGGGGCTGCGACATCGACAAGCCTCGCAACCTGGCCAAGAGCGTCACCGTGGAGTGAGCGCGAAGCGCTCTCCTCGAAAAGCAGGGAAGGGATTGACCCCCTCCCGTTCGCTGTTCTGAAGACTGTTTGTAAGAAGGCACCGCTCCCCGTTGCCCGGATGAGCCGATGGTGGCAAGCTCCGCTATCGGAGACCGCCATGACTCGTGCTCGCTCCCTGCTGTCCTTGCTGGCCCTCGCCCTGCTCTGTGCCTGCGGCATCGACCCCGACAAGATCGGGGGACACGAGCTGTACGCTGACGACGGCCAGGTCATCAAGGCTCCCCGCACCCTGACCTTCGCCGTGGTGGGCAACACCTTCGGCACCTTGCAGAAGGAAGAGGAGAAGGAAGAGGTCGCCGAGGGCCGGGTCCACGTCACCGACACGCTGGTGGAGGATATCGCTGCCCAGATGCGCCACGAGCGCTACGCCTTCCTGGTGCTCATGGGAGATCTGGTCGGGGTGTCCTCCAACAAGACCTGGATGGCCTTCGACCAGGCCATGCGCAACCTGCTCAAGGGCGACACCGAGCCGGAGAGCCCGCGCATCCGTATGCCCGTCATCCCGGTGGTGGGCGAGCGGGAGTTCCGGGGTGATCGTTTCCTCGAGGGATTC
>CAZHIK010000479.1:0-7136 GCA_964532635.1 uncultured Enterobacterales bacterium | reverse complement strand
CCCTTGCTTCTGGCTGTCACGGTCCCTGCGCTGGACCTGGCGGAGTGGTCGAAGGCCTCCATCGAGCGGCAGGCCGCGCTTGGCCTCGCCCCTGAGGAGCAGCTGCTGGAGGCCCGCGCTGTTCCGTTGGACCAGGCCGGGGCGTTGCAGGGGGTCATCCTGGGGCACATCGAGAGTGGCGAACACCGCTACGCACAGCTTCGTACGGTGTTCGAAGCGGATGGTGCGGTGCGCATCGGCGTGGCCACCATGCTGGGCGGAGCCGATGCTGTCGCCGTGGTCGGGCTGCTGGACCTGGCGAGCGAGGGCGAGGCGGAGCTGGTGTGCCAGTGGTGGGGCGGCCCAGTGCAGCAGCCCAGCACCCAGGCTGCTCGCCCACTGCTGCTCGTGCTGCTGCGCCAGCGGTACGCCGAAGGCGAGCGGATCGAGCTGCTGCTCGTCTCTCTGGAGGACCCAGCACAGATCCTGCTCCTGGGTCGTGTCTCGCTGACCAGCCAGCGGTCGCGTCTGGTGCTGATCCAGGACGAGACAGGACCCGTGCTGTGGCTCGAGCAACAGCCGGACAGCTTGCCCGAGCATCGCTGCGTGCGTACGGATGCGGACGCCAGCCACTTCGTGCTCGAGGACGGGCGCTTCGTGCAGAGGAGGGGGAGGCCAGCGTCGGCCTGCCCATGAGTCAGCGGCGTTGACGGCGCTGCAGCAGAGCGCAAGCGGCCGTCACGGTGCCGAGGCGAGCCTCCAGGCGCGCCATGTCCGCTTCGAGTCCGTTTGTGGTGATGGTGGCGCTCTTGTCGTCCAGCTGCAGCCCCGGCTCCTGGGTGGTGAGCTCCATCAAGGCTGCGCGCAGCGAGCCGTCCAGCAGCTCCAGCGCTGCGGCCCTGTCCTCGCTGCAGACCGTCATCGTGGAGTCGAAGGAGCCATCACCGGTCAGGATCGTCTCGCCCTTGGCCGGTGTGCCCAGCTTCTGCAGCAGGGTGGTCTTCCCCAGGCGCAGCCCGATGCCGAGGGGCTCTGCCAGGGTGGCGCGGACCACGGTCCACTCGGGGCCACGGCGTGAACCACCGGTGTTGTAGGTGTAGACACGGACGTGGTGCCCCCGGTGGCGCCCGTGGAGCTCCTGCCGGCGGAAGAGGCCGCTGGAGTCGGCCGACAGCTCCAGACCCAGCTTCGGCGCGACGGATTCCCAGCGGCGCAGCGTGCGCCAGCGCCAAGTCAGCACCGCAGCGATGATCCCGGCGATCAGCAGCAGCAGGGTACTGATGGCCAGGACAGCGACGAGGGAATCGGGCATACCGGACCTCTACCAGCTCGGGTCCTGCAGCAGGAAGCGTTGACTGGCCTGGTGCAGGTCGGTCCCCTCCTCCAAGGGGATGCCGCTGCGGGCAGGTGCGCCTTCCTCCTGCACATAGACCGGCAGGTCGTGTCGCTCGTTCAGCATCCCGCTGACGGAGACCTGCTGGCCCAGGACCTGTTCAGGCCAGGCCAGGACGCCGTCCAGCCACAGCAGGCCGTCGGACGTCTCCAGCACGGCGCCCAGCTTCGCGTTCTTGGCGATGCCTTGCACGGTGACCTGTTGCCCCAGACGCTGTTCCCAGGGGGAGGGGGCAGCCAGGACCTCGGGGGTGGGTGGAGGCTTGCTGCAGGCCAGGGAGAGGGGGAGCAGGACGGAGAGCCAGCGCTTCGAGTCAGACATGGAGCGGACCTCCTCTCGGGGAGCGACCGTGATCATACGGGAAGGCGGGATGGGGCGGCCGGGACCAGCCCTCTGGCAGACACGAATCGAAGGCCCGGAACCTCTCCCTGCCGATCCCCAGGCCCACTCGGAAACGCTACCCGGTGAACTTCGTATGGCCCGCAGCGCTTGACCCGGACGGCGCATCGGGTCGACGCTGTCGGGAGCCCCGAACCCCAGAGCAGCGATGGACGAGCATGGACGATGGCGCCAGTTGCTGCAGAGCAGGCCCGGCAGGCAGCACCTAAGGTGCCGGCTCGTTGGCTCCATGGACGTGGATGTGTGGCCCGCGGGCACTGTGGAGCTGCGCTGCGGATCCCGCCATGAGCGCTTCCCCACGGGCCGCGCCGTGCCCCGTCGTCTGGTGGAGCTGCTGCTCCGAGGCGGCCTGAACGAACATGGCTCCAGCGGGCCCGAGCTGCTGGTGGAGGACCAGGGTCGCCAGCTGCAGCTCCGCATCCATCCCGAGCGACATCGCGCCCTGCTGGACATGCTGACACGGCTGACCAGGGAAGAGGATCACCCCGATGGTCCTTGGCACCGCCGGGGCAGGGCCCACCTGCGGGGGCTCCTCTTTGGTGCGGCCATCGGTGCGGGCCTGGCTCGTGGCCCCTCCACCCACTGTGTCCAGCGGTTGATTGTGGTGGCCCAGGGCCTGGTGGCCGCGGCCGAGCGCAGCCGGCGGAAGGGGATCTGACCCGCCAGAGATGGTGCGCCGTGCCCTGGTGGGCTGGGCCCTGGAGGCTCTGGGTGATCACGACGACGCCGAGTGTATGGCCGCCCTGCTGGAGCGGGGCCTGTCTCCCTCCCCCCGTCCGTTGGTTCGAGTGGGCGACCCGGACACCGCAGATGGGGCGCTGGCCATCGCCCTGCACTGCTGGCTGTACCGGGGAGGATTCGCCGTCTCGGTCTCCCAGGCGGCCGCCGCAGGGTCCATCCCAGGCATGCTGACCGGAGCGCTCCAGGGGCTGGTGCTCACCGAGCGTAGCCTGCCGCGTGGCGCCGTCGCTGCACTGAGGGAGCGAGGAGCGCTGGTGTCCGTGGCCGACATGCTGCATCGGGAGTTCGGGCCTCAGTGCCTCGAAAGAGGATGATCGCCCCATCGGAGCGCTCGGGAGGGCGGGCACTTTGTCTGCCTCACTCGGATCGGGCTGGGGCGACGAGTGCCTCGCGGACACACCGGGATAGCCGCGCCTCTTCCTGAGAATCCTCGGCCTCGTCGCGCTGGCAGTCCAGGCCTATCTGGCGGCAAGCGTCGTCCACGGAGCCGAGGACGGCGGTGCAGGCACGGTCGGCTCTGGACACGCGGTCCAGCCGCTGATCCGTGACGATGTCCCAGCCGGCCCATGCGCCCAGGAGCAGGCCCAGGAGCCACAGCAGGGGCTGGGCGCGGGCTATCCAATGGAGGAAGCTTCTTCGACCGGGGGTTGGCTCGCACCAGGCTCGCCTCGAGACGCGGGCGAGGGCGACCAGCATGACGACGACGAGCCCCCCTACGAGCGTCGAGATCCACAGGTCACGCAACGGGAATCCGTCGACCAAGGCCTCTCCCTGCACCGCGAGCCCCATGACGAGGACCGCCACCAGCAGGGGCGTCCATACGGCGATCAACAGCGCCGAGACGAAGCGGTAGACGGTGGGGAGGGCTTGCTGAACGGATGGACTCGGCATGATGATCTCTCTCGTCTCGAGCTTGGGTGACGAGATGGCGCTACCAGGTGTGACAGTCCTCGAAGATGGGATTCGTGCACGTGGTGTGGAGCGCCGGCAGCTCTGCTTGCGGGATCGGCTCGCCGAGTGGGAACAAGGAGCGGATCACACTGGTCAGGTCGCCAGACTCCGGGAGGTCGATGACCAGGTTCTCGGTTGCGATGCAGTCCTCCTCCTCGTCCATCCGCTCGAACCTGCGATGGATGGAGAGCATGAGCCTCGCATCCACAACCTGGTGATCGTCATCGCGTCGCTCGAAGCCGTAGATTGTACACGATCCTCCCGGCTCCTCGATCCGGCAGTAGTCCTGCTCGATGATCTCATCGAGGATCGCTACGGTGGCGATCCGCCGCTGTTCCTCGAGCATGGCGGGATCGACCTCCTCCTCCGGCTCGATCTCTTCGGTTCCCTCCCTCCTGTTCGCGTCGATCACAAGGTTCGTGATCGAGCGCGGGCTCAAGACGGATCCCTCGAGACCGCTGGTATCCGGGTCGAAGAATCCCAAAGTGGAGGCCCAGATGAGGTCCGACATGGTCCCCAGGGCAAACCCCCCGACCACCCCGAGCGCGCGCACCAAGCCCGCGCTCGTCGGCTCGTCTTCCTCCTCGGGCCCGACCATGTCGATGCCAAGACCCTCGCTCCAGACTTCGCGGTGGTGGCGGTACGGTGCCCAGCCACCGATTCCGTATCTCGGGTGTTCGAGCCGCTGTGACATCGAGAGCCCGTCCGCGATCATCTTGTCACCGACGTCGTATCGAAGGGCGACCAGCAGCATGTCTCCGGAGAGGAGATGGGTCGGGACCATCGGCATGAACCTGGCAAGCTCCTCAGGTGTGAAGACGTGCATGTAGACCGAGAGATCGGATCTGGTGCTCAGGTGCTCGAAGAGGGCCTCCTCGTTCCCCCCCCTCTCGTCACAAGCCGTCTGGTAGTCACCCTGGTCGAGGATCTTCTGGTAGCTGACGCAACCCGGGGTGAGCAGCAAGCTCGTGAGGTACAGGGCAACGCGCACGCTTCACCTGCCCTTGGAGCGCGGCTCTGTGAGGACGACGGCTTCTGGGTCGAGGAGCGTGGGCTCGGGGAGCGGCCGCGCAGCGTCGAGCTCCGCTTCCGGCTCTTCGGGCTGCAGAGCCAACCTGCCCACCACCGATACCTGCCTGCCGTCGAAGCCCCGCAGCTCACCATCCGGACGGATCTCGGTGCCCAGATGGACCTGGGGCGGCTGGCCGTCCCAGGCCTTGGGATCGTAGTCGCTGGGCTTGCCTTCGATCTCGATCACGGCGTAGCCGAGGTGCTCGGGTGGCCGGTTCATCTTGGTCACCGTCCCAGCCCCGCGGTAGGTGCCGACCAGGCGCACCCGCTGACTGTCCAGACGCTGCAGGTCTCCTGCCTCCGCACACACGGGCAGCTCGTCCGCGAGCTCTGGCGTGGCAGGCTCGGGGCTGGCCGCCTCGCGTGCTCCACAGGCGAAGGCGACATGGAGCAACGATGCGAGGACCAGGGAGTGTCGAATGGGGAACCGCATCACCAAGTCCAGCCATACTCGGCCCAGAGGCTCGACACTACAGGCCTCTCAGCACGGAGGGCGCGAAGGGCTCGCTTTCCACGACGACCTTGCTCTCCCCCACCGTGAATCCAGCGCGGTAGTGCAGCTCTCTCTCAACCAGGTCGGAGGCATCCTGGCCTTCGAAGGCATAGAAGAGCTTCACCTGGACGGACTCGTTGGGAGCCAGTGGAAAATCGAAGCTCGTGAACCTGCGGCGCCTGTCGTTGGACTGCCAGACCAGCGCTCGTTCGTAGCGGCAGCGGCCACAGAGACGCTCCTGGTCATCGAAGAGCTCCAGCAGCTCTGGGACCAGGGTCAGCGGCTTGGAGCTCCTGTTCTCCAGATCGACGATCATCAGGCAGGCCCCAGGCTCGACTTCGTCACCATGGGCGTGGAGCAGCAGGTTGCTCTCGATTTCGGTGACCTCGAAGAAGTGGAGCCCACCGTCTGCGAACAGCGAGGTAGCCAAGAAGATCGTGAGGAGCATAGCGCAACCAGCATACACCATCGTGTCCGGTGGGCGGAGAGGCGTACTGCCTCGGTGTGAAGCTCGAAGAGAGGGCAGATATTGCCGTATGCCGTACTATCGGAGAATCACTCTGTGAGGTGAGCGATGGCACATTGCACTGAGTGTGGCAAAGAAGCCTCTCAGGACCAGGTCGTGCTCAGCGGAGAGGGAGAGGTCTGCCTCGAGTGTGAGGCGGCGCGGGACATGGATCTGGACCGCAAGGTCCTGTCCTTGCCCGTCAAGCGGGTGGAGGGGCCAAGGGCAAGCGTGCCGCGGTGGCTTGCGAGGTCTTTGGGTTGGGGCTGTACCAGCTGATGCGCGGCCTGGGTATCTTCCAGCTCCAGGTGTGCCCGAGGTTGTGAGCCCCGACGTGAAGGGCGCTGGAGCCCAGGCCGTGGATCAGAGATCCTCGTGTAGCATCGCGTGGACCTCGGGGGTGAGCACGTAGAGCAACGGATAGATGCACGGGATCTGAAGGTTGGCGCCCGCCGGGTTCGGCGGGCATGGCATGTTGATGATGCCTTCGGCGATGACCTCGCCGTCTCTCATCAGGTCCCTTTCCGTCTTGGGTCGGATCACATCGTCGTGCCAGTAGGGACTCAGCATCACGAGTGTTCCATCGTCCAGGCGGATGGCGACGTGTCCTTCGAGGACAGGCGGAGGGCTCCGGTTCTGGCGGACGTCGACCTCGACATATGTACCGCGGACGAGCGCAGACTCGCCGGCGTGCCGTGCGATGCCCTCATTCGTTCTCACGACAGGTAGCGCGGCTTTGTCCATTCCGGGACCTTCCGTGGGTTCGTTCACCTCCGTCGCCGCAAGCTCACGCTCCGCGGTCGACTCTTCTTCGACCTGCTCCGAGCCCGGACAACCCACCTGGACGAGAGTCACAAGAGCCATCACGCCTATGCGCAGCATAGGGCTGCTGGCTACCACCGCGCCGGTCGGTCTTGGCGGCGGCGGCAGGAGCTGCCTGATCTGTGGGGTCGGGGCCACGGTGCCAGCGGGGCCGCATCTTCTCGGTCGCCCTTGTCGTCGGGGCGTCGCCGTGCTGCTGGTGGTCGTCTCTCGCCTGTCCATGGAACCTCCGTCCCCTCTGCTCGTTGTTCGCTGCCGGTACGCTTGGATGAGCAGGGCACGGAGCATCAGAACTCTCGGCCGGCACGGAGACTACGGGAGCTGGTCCTGCGTCCAGCGTTACGGCTGCGGCTCAGGGATACGAAGATGGCGCTGGCCTCTTGCATGGCGCGCTCCAGCTCGTCGAGGAAGGCAATCAGCCCGGTGGGGATATGGACGACTAACAGCCCGTGAGCGGAACAAGCGGGGCCCCGCGTGTACCTCAGGCAACTGCGGCGAGTGGATCGTGCGCGCTCTCACCCTCCTGGTCCGGAGGCGCGCGGGCCATCGCCTGCTCCAGGCCCCTCACGACACGCATTGGCCAACAGTTCGGTGGACTGTTGGCGGGTGAGGCAGCCTGCGGCAGCTCGAAGAGGCCCCGTCGAGGCAGTGGCGAGTCTGGCTCTGGTAGTGGGCGACCAGGTCAACGGCGACGGGGGCGTCGTCGGCTGGGGCTGGGGCCGGCGCAGCCTCGATCTCCTGCTTGCCCGAGCAGGAGGTCAACAGCGCGAACAGGAGGGTAC
>CAZHIK010000478.1:0-7136 GCA_964532635.1 uncultured Enterobacterales bacterium | reverse complement strand
GGTAGGGCTGTCCCGCCAGCAGCGCGGTGGCCAGCGCGCAGCCCGCCAGGACCCCGGCCAGATCGAGCCACAGGCGCCTCCGCGCCGCCAGGGCGGCTACGGCGGTCGAGCGCAGCCCCAGCCGCAGCAGGGCCCTGAGCCCCAGGCTGCCAGCCAGGCACAGGCACATGGCTGCGGGCACCAGCCAGCGCCGGGGGAAGCGGATGCCGGAGAAGGGGGCCTGGCCCAGCAGGGCCATGTTCAGGCCGTGAACAGCGTTGCCCACGCTCTGGCCGAGGCTGTGGCCCGGTGCGCCGGCCACCTCGCCCAGCCACCAGGCCATCATCGTGACGTTGTCGGCGTTGCTGCCCAGCGACAGGGCCAGCATCAGCCCGCCGGCCAGCAACCAGGCCCAGGAGCGGCGCAGCCCTGCGATGGCCAGCAGCACAGTGGGGATGAGCATCATCGAAGGGATGAGCGCGGGCACCAGGTTGCCCCGGTGGTCGCTGGTGGGCGCGGCCTCGAGCCCCAACCAGGCGCGCAGTTGGACGGAGTTGCCTGCCAGCTCCACCGCTGCGGCCTTGGCGGTGAAGTCCTGGGGGGCCAGGGTGAAGCCTTGGTACAGCAGCGCCACCACCGCCAGGGCTGGGACCGCGCACGCGGCGGTGAGCAGGGTGGGGCGCAGGCGGTGGAGCCAGGTGCTGACCTCGGGGGGCTTCAACGTGAGGATGGAGACCCCGTAGAAGGGCGCGAGCACCACGCCATAGACGGCCATGTAGGGAGAGTCCAGCAGCAGCACGAGCAGCAGCAAGCCCGCGACCGCAGACCACCGCAGCCTCCCTGTGCGCTGTGCCCGCCATGCCGCCGCCAGCACGGCCGGCAGGGACCAGAAGGCCAGGTGCTCGGGCGTGCCGTCGCTGATGGCGTGCATCAGCATGGGCTGGGCCAGCAGCACGCCACCGGCCACGGCGCCGAGCCCCCAGGAGCCGGACAGCTCTCGGCCGAGCCAGGCCGTGCACCAGCCCGTGGCCGCCACCATCAGCAGCACCTGCAGGTCGTAGGCTCCCAGGCACCCGAAGAGCCACTGCAAAGGTGCCAGCAACAGCGCGGTGCCGAAGGGCAGCGGGACCACCTTGATGCCCACGGGGAAGAAGGCGCGGTGGGTCCAGATCGGATCCGGCAGCCCCCACGCAGCCTGACCCAAGCTCCAGGCGCCCCGGATCACGTCGCTGTCCTGGCTTCCGGCTCCCGGCAGGGCGTGCTCACCCCCCAGGATCGCCGGGGCCAGCAGCCAGGCGGCCCAGGCCAGGAAGGCGAGCGCCGCAGCCAGACCGGCACCCACCCAGGCCGGGCGGCGCGGGGCGCACGGGCTGGGCTCGGTGGGGCTGGGGGCGGCGGACATGGCGAGATCCTTACACGAAGGGCGTCTGCGGAAGGATAGCTTTCTGGGCGAGACTGTCGACCCCTGGCAGGCTTCGTGGCAAGATGGGCCAGGTCAGGCCGCGTCGAGATCGGAGGAAGCTTGAAGTACATCCCCGCCATCGCCCTGTTCACCTTGCTGGGCGCCTGCAACGCCGAGACCAACTTCCAGAACACCAACGACGGTGGTGACTTCGAAGAAGGCGAAGGCGGCCTCGAGTGGGCCCCCGCCGAGCTCGAGGTCCGGGACCTGCAGCAGGGCATCACCGGCAGCACCACCCTGCAGCTCAACAGCGTCGGCGACAACAACCTCCACATCGACGAAGTGCGCGTGGTCGACAGCGGCGGCGGCGTCTTCTACATGGGCGACGACGACGAGTACGAGGACAAGGTCCTGGCCCCTGGCACCTCGCTGGAGATCCCCATCACCGCCACCATGGACGAGTGGGCCGAGGTGGTGGAAGGTTCCATCCGCATCCTGGCCAACGACCCCGACTACCTGCCCTCCCTCGAGCTGCCCATCTACGCCTACCCGGCCGATGACTGGGAAGGCACCGGCGGCGACGACACCGGCGACACCGGACTCTGATCGCTACTCGCCGTGTAGGGGAGGGGTTCACCCCCTCCCGCTAGCGCCTATTCGTCGATCAGCTGGCCCTCACCGGCCGCGCCGGAGGGCTCATCCCCGGCCTCGGGCTCCTCGACTTCGGCGTCTGCCAGGGGCTCGTAGATGAACTTGGGGCGCACCCGCCAGCCGGTCTTGGGGTAGAAGGCGCGGCCCTTGTACTTGATGGTGGTGGTGCGGCCGTAGGCCTCGTCCAGGCCGTGCTCGAACTTCTTGCTGGCCAGGATCACCGCGTCGAATTCCTGGGCGCGGATGGCCCGGCGCACCGAGCGGGCCTCCTTCTTCAGCGGGCTGCGCTTGTGGGTGATGTCCCACAGTGCGATGAGCGCGAAGCTGGGGGGCTTGCCCAGGGTGACCGGGTACCAGGGGCTGTGGGGCATCAGCACCGGGCCGTCGAAGGAAGCGATGTGGTCCAGCACCTGCTGCCCGGCCTCGAGGTCGGCCTCGGTGGGGGTGTACTTGTCGCGATCCCAGCGGCCGTCCCAGGTCTGCCAGGCCACCAGCCCAGCCATGCCCAGCAGCAGCACCGAGGCCACCAGGGGGGGGCGGACCTTCTTCGACAGGGCGCCCAAGCCGAAGCCGGTGACCATGGCCACGAACCAGAAGCCGGGCATCAGCACGTTCTGGAAGCCGCCGTGGTGGCCCCGCATCAGCACGGTCATGATGATGCCCATGGTGACTACGCCGATCCAGTACCAGCGGGCATAGCGCCGGTCGTCGCTGCGTGGCACCGGCTCGGGCTTGGGCAGCTTGCGGATCTTGCGCCAGGCGAAGCGCCCGATGGCGATCCACAGGGGCAGGCAGGCCACGGCCAGGGGCCAGGGGAAGGCCTCCATCAGTTCGATCTCCGCCTGGGGGAACAGGCGGGTGCCCACGATGGGGTGGGTGGAGGGGATGGCCAGGATGTAGGTGAGGAAGTAGCCGCCGCTCGAGATCTCCATCCAGGCGGTCCAGGCCAGGGCCGGCCCCACCGACCAGGCCGCGAACCACGCCGCACGGCGCCAGCCGTGGACCCGCCACAGTGCGATGGCGATGGGCAGGCCGAGCATGGCCATGTTGTGCTTGGTGATGAAGGCCGCCACCAGCACCAGGCCGCCCGCGGCGAGGAAGGGCCGGGTGGCGCGTCGGCACAGCAGGACCGTCAGCCCCATCAGGAACGCCTGCTGCCCGTCGGTGCGCACCACGTCGAAGAAGGCTCCCACCTCGTCGTAGCAGGACAGGAACAGGGCCGCGGCGCCGAAGCCAAGGGACCAGCGGTGGCCTTCTTGGCGAACCGTCAGCACCAGCACCAGGGCCGCCAGGGCGGTGCCGGCGATGCTGATGGCGCGGGCCATGGGGTAGCCCAGCTCCACGAAGCGGGCGGCGATGCCCACCACCCAGGCGTAGCCAGGGGTGTAGATGTAGGGGATGAACTGTGGGGTGGGCTCCACGAAGATGGCCTGACCGTCGCGTACGCGCATGGCGTGCAGCAACATCCCGCCTTCCATCCACTCGAGATCGAAGGGGTAGCCGATACGCCCGGCCACGGTGGTGCCCAGCCACCAGCCGATGAAGGCCAGGGCGGCGAGCAGGACCAGGTCGGCCAGGATGCGCAGTGCCAGGGGTGCGTGCTTCATGGGGGGGCGCTTCTATCCTGTTTGGACGCCGCCCGGTCCGCGGGCTGTGTTTGCGTGCCTGGTCCGGGGAGCGGTAGCGTCGGGTGTGATGCTCCGCGCCTTCCCCGTCTTCGTCCTCATGCTCGCGGGCTGTCCCCAGCTGGGGCCGGGTCGAGCACTCCAGCCCGAGGGCTGCGATGAAGGCTTTCTGGACGACGGTGGCGCGTGCATCCCCGTGGGCTGTGGCACCGGCACTTGGGGGGAGCTGCCCGTGGACGACGCCACGGTGTTCGTGGACATCGCGGCCGCGGAGGGGGGGGACGGCAGCGTCGACGCCCCGCTGCGCAGCATCCAGGTGGCGCTGGACCTGGCGGGTGCGCGGGGTGGTGGGCTGGTGGCGACGGCTGCTGGTAGCTACGCCGAAACGCTCGCCCTCGACAGCGCACACGCAGGGGTGAGGCTCGCGGGGCGATGTCGGGAGCTGGTGACGCTGGACGCGAGCGCGGGGGCACTGGACACGCCGGGGATCGACATCCGCGCGGGCTACGGAGCGGTGGAGCTGTCGGGACTGAGTGTGGTGGGAGCGACCGGCCAGGGTGTGATGATGGGCTCGGGTGAGGTGAGCATCAGCGATGCGCGCATGGTGGGGAACGCATCGGTGGGGATCGAGGTGCAGCGTTCCAGCCTGACCGCCCCCGCCATCCTGACGGTGGAGGGATGCGAGCTCCTCCAGAACAGGATGCTCGGGATCAGCGTCTCGGGTGCGGGGGTCGAGTTGGTGCTCCGGGACAGCGTCCTGCGCGAGAGCCTGTCTGCCGACGACGGGCGCTTCGGCTACGGCCTGCAGGTGGTCGATGGGGCGGACGCCACCGTCGAACGGACCGAGATCGCAGGCTGCCAGCGCGCGGGGATCATCGTCGGCCGGGATGGCGCCGAGGCCACGCTGGTGGATGTTGCTGTGTTGGACACCCAGCAGGACAGCAGCGGGGACAACGGGCTCGCCCTCCAGGTCCACAGCGGCGCCACCGTCGCCGCCGAGGGCTGCCTGTTCGCCGGCAACTCCAAGATGGCCGTCGCGGTCTACGGGGAGGGGAGCCATGCCTCGCTGCAGGACTGCTCAATCCACGACACGCTGCCGAGCCTGGACGGCACCGGTGGGCTGGGGATCTCGGTCTACGACGGTGGCAGCGTCGCGGTCGTAGACAGTGAGATCCTGCGCAGCACCATGGCCGGGATCGTCGCCATGGACGCGGGCACCGAGGTCGCCCTGCGGGGCGCCACCATCAGGGACACGCGCCAGGACGCCGGCGATACGACTGGGCGCAGCATCCACGTCGAGGACGGCGCGGTGCTGGAGGCCGAGGGCTGCGTGTTCGCCGAGGCCACCACGGTGGGGATCTCGGCGTCCGATGATGGCACCAGCGTCGTGCTTCGAGGCTGCGTGGTTCGGGACACGCGGGCGGGAGACAGCGGTCAGTACGGCTTCGGGCTCATGGTCCTCGACGGGGCGGCCTTGCGCGCGGAGGGCTGTGAGGTCCGGGGGAACACCGGGCTGGGGCTCGCGGCCAGCGAGCTGGGGAGCGAGGTCGTGCTGATCGACACCGACGTGGCGGACACGGTGTTCGATGTGAGCGGCCTGTACGGGTATGGCGTAGAGCTGTCCGGGGGCGCCTCGGTGTTCGCGTCCGGTTGCCGGTTCACCGGCAACGGGGCTGCTGGCCTCGTCGCTGGCGAGGTGGGAAGCGAGCTGGCCCTCTATGACAGCGTCGTCCAGGACACCCTGCCTGACGTGGACGGCACCCATGGCTACGGCCTCTCCGTCTTCGATGGTGCGACCTTGCTGGCGGACGGCTGCGAGCTGGCCGGAAACACCACGCGCGGCCTGCTGGTGAGGGCTGCGGGCACGGGGGCCCACCTGCTCGACTGCTCGGTCCGCGACTCACAGACCAACGTCGCGGGTGACGGGGGACGGGGTATCGAGGTCGACGGGGGCGCTTCGCTGCTGGCGGAGGCTTGCCGGATCACCGGCAACCGAATGGTGGGGATCGTGGTGGCCGAGCCTGGCTCTCGGGCGGTGTTGCGGAGCTGTGTGGTGACAGGGACCCAGCCCACGGAGAGCTTCCCCAACGGCCACGGCATCGAGGCCAGTCAAGGTGGGACCCTGGTCGCTGACGGTTGCGTGGTCAGCGGAAACAGCGGGGTGGGAATCCTGGTCGCGGATGTCGGGAGTTCGGCCCAGTTGCGGGACTGCAGCGTCACGGAGATCCTCCCGGGCCACAGCTGGCAGGGGGCGACGGGCGTGGGGATTGCAGCCGGATCTGGGGCCGTCGCGGAAGTCGAGGGGCTGGTGGCCTCCGACATCGAGGGGGTCGGGCTCCAGGTCACCGGCGCGGGCTCGTACCTCAGCTGCAGCGACTGCTCCTTGCTGGACAACCGCTTCGCCGGTGTCGTGGCACTCGCAGGGGGAACGTTGAGGCTGCGCGGTTCGACCATCTCGGGCACTGGTGAGAGCGTGAACCTCGGCGGAGGTGTGGGCGTGTATGCCGCGGACCAGTGGGGCCGCGGACCTCCGGACGTGGACATCGACGACACCACCATCGCAGACAACCTCGTGGCCGGGGTGTACCTGGGCGGGGCGGGCTCATTCGCGCTCGATGGCGTCGTCATCACCGGGAGCCCGGGAATACCGCATGGTGTCACCACCCGCTGCGGCGATGGTGTCTACGCCGCGGGTGTGTCGGCCTGGGACGGGTCCACCGGCCTGCTGCTGGAGGACTGCGCCATCGCGGAGCACGCTGGCACGGGCCTGTTCCTCGACGATGCCCACGCGATGCTCTCAGGCACCACCTGGGGCTCCAACGAGCCCGATCTGCTTGTCCAGGGCGAGGCCTGCCTCACACCGCTCGAGGGCTACGGGGAGGCGCCGGTGCGAGAGATCTGCCCGGAGTGGGACCAGCCCACCTGCGCGCTCGAGTTCAGGCTGAACCTCGTGGCGGCCGAGATCGACCCCGCTATCTTGGCGTGGGCAGGGCCGGCGTCATCCACACCTGGCCTCGTGCTGCTGCCCCCGAGGCCGCGGACGCAGCGAGCGGCAAGGAGCACGCTGGAGCGCTACGTGCGCTAGCATGGACCGTCCCCCCCGCAACCCCTCCGGCCCCTCCCCCGACGCCCCTCATGAGCACGTGGTGCCCGCCGACGCCGCCGGGGAGCGCCTGGATCGCCACGCGTTTTCGGTGCTGCCGGGCCTGGCCACGGTGACCCACGCCAAGAAGTCCGCCAAGCGGGGTGATCTGCTCGTGGGTGGAGAGCCGCGGCCACCCAACTACCGGGTGAGGGCAGGGGACCGGCTGACCTTCACCGGTCCGCCTCGGCCGCCGCCTCCGGTTTGGGAGATCCCCATCGAGGTGCCCTTCGAGGACGCCCACCTGGCGGTGGTGGTCAAGCCCCCGGGGTTGCCCGTGAGCGGCAACAGGCACCGCACCCTCGAGCACGCCCTGCTACCCTGGCTGGCGCCGAGC
>CAZHIK010000477.1:0-7143 GCA_964532635.1 uncultured Enterobacterales bacterium | reverse complement strand
CGGGAGGAGGTGGGGGCGGCTCGTCGGTGCGCAGGCGCACCACCACGTAGATCGTCAAGACCACTACGAGCAGCATGACAGAGAACAGTGAGAGGAGGCGGCGGTCCATGCACCGGAGTATAGCGCCGCGCTTTCAGGAGAGGTCAACACCCCGACCAAGTGTTATTTCACGATTTCATGAAACCATGAAATCGAATGGCTGGCCGCGCCGGCCCGGAGCCCCACAATGACCATCATGAAGTACGACCAGGTCTCCATCGCCAGCGTGGCGAGCGTGGACGCCCCTCACCGCATCACCTCCGCGTGGCTCGAGGAGCAGCTGGCGCCCACGCTGCAGCGCCTGGGCGTGCGCCCCAACCTGCTGGAAGGCCTGTCGGGCATTGTGGCCCGCCGCTGGTGGGATCCCGAGACCAGCTACTCCGACGCCGCCACCCTGGCGGCCCGCAAGGCGCTGGCGGAGAGCGATGTCGATCCGATGCAGATCGGTGTCCTGATCAACACCTCGGTCTGTCGTGACTACGTCGAGCCCAGCACCGCCTGCCTGGTCCACGGCAACCTGGGGCTCCATCCCAGCTGCATGAACTACGACCTGGGCAACGCCTGCCTGGCCTTCATCAACGGCATGGACGTGGCCGCCAACATGATCGAGCGGGGCCAGATCGACTACGCCATTATCGTGGACGGCGAGGGCAGCCGCTTCATCCAGGAGCGCACCATCGAGCGCCTGCTGAGCGAGGACTGCACCGAGCAGGAGTACCGCAACGCCTTCGCCACCCTCACCCTGGGCTCCGGCTCCACGGCCATGGTGCTGGGCCGCGGCGACCTCATCCCCGGCGGTCACCGCTACGTGGGCTCGGTGAACCTGGCCGCCACCCAACACAGCCGCCTGTGCTGGGGTCAGACGGACCACATGTGGACCGACACCAAGGCGCTGCTCATCGGCGGCCTGCAGCTGGCCGGCAAGACCTGGGGCTACGCCCGCGAGGGCCTGGGCTGGCGCACCGAGGACATCGCCCAGTTCGTGATCCACCAGGTGTCCAAGGTCCACACCGAGCAGCTCGCGGCCCTCTGCCAGCTGCCCCAGGACCGCATCTACCGGTTGTTCCCCGAGTACGGGAACATCGGCCCCGCCGGTCTGCCGACGGTGCTGAGCAAGGTGGCCGAGGAAGGCCGCTTGAGCCCCGGCGACCGGGTGGCCCTGATGGGCATCGGTTCGGGCCTGAACTGCACCATGGGCGAAGTGGTCTGGTAGAGCGCCGCCATGGACATTCCCCGAGATCTGTATCCGTTCGAGAGCCACTTCCTGGACTTGGACGGGATCGCGCTGCACTACCTCGACGAGGGCCAGGGACCGCCGGTGCTGTGCGTTCACGGCAACCCGTCCTGGTCGTTCTACTACCGCAACGTGGTGAACGAGCTGTCCAGGGACCACCGGGTGATCGTACCGGATCACGTGGGCTGCGGCCTGTCCCACAAGCCCGATGACGAGCGCTACGAGTACACCCTCGAGCGACGGGTGGCCGACCTCGAGGCCCTGGTGGACCACCTGGGCATCAGCGAGGGACTCACCCTCATCGTGCACGACTGGGGCGGCATGATCGGTATGGGGCTCGCCCATCGCCGGCCCGGCCTGGTGGCTCGCATCGTGGCGATGAACACCGCCGCCTTCCCCTTGCCCGAGGGCAAGCGCTTCCCCTGGCCCCTGTGGCTGGTGCGGGACACGCCGGTGGGGGCCTTCCTGGTGGAGCGCTTCAACGCCTTCTCGCGGGGCGCTGCCCGCTGGTGTGTCGCCCGTGAGCCCATGGACCCGGCGGTGCGCCAGGGTCTGATCGCTCCCTACGAGCCTGAGGACAACCGCATCGCCACCTTGCGCTTCGTGCAGGACATCCCCCTGGGCCCCGACGACCGCGCTTGGGCGCTGCTCAGAGAGGTCGAGGAAGGCCTGTGGCGCTACGCCGACGTCCCGGTGCTGCTGTGCTGGGGCATGAAGGACTTCGTCTTCGATCACCACTTCCTGGACACCTTCGTGGGTCACTGGCCCCACGCCGAGGTGCTGCGCCTCGAGGATGCCAGCCACTACGTGCTCGAGGACGCCCCCGGGGATGTGGTGCCCCGGATACGGGCCTTCGTGGACGCTCATCCGCTGGAGGCCTCGGCTTGAGCGAGATCCGCAACATCGGCGGTCACCTGGCCCGGGCGGCCGAGCTGTGGCCGGACCAGCCCTCGGTGGTGGTCACCACGGGCCGCGAAGGCGGCAAGGCGCGCTACCACAGCCTGAGCTTCGCCCAGCTGCATGCCGAGGCCCAGCGGGTCGCCCGGGGCCTCGCGGCGGTGGGGATCACCCGGGGCACCCGCACCGTGGTGATGGTCAAGCCCGGTATGGACCTGTTCACGCTGGCCTTCGGGCTGTTCCAGGCCGGCGTGGTGCCGGTGATGATCGATCCGGGCATGGGCATCAGGAACCTGAAGAAGTGCCTGGCCGAGGCCCGCCCTCAGGCCTTCATCGGCATCCCCCTGGCCCACGCTCTGCGCGTGATCCTGGGCTGGGGTCGCGGCACCATCGAGCACCGGGTCACCGTGGGCCGGCGCTGGTTCTGGGGTGGGCACACCCTCCAGCAGGTGCGGGCTGCGGGGGACGCCGCCGGCTCCGAACCCCTGCTGGTGGATCCGGAGCCCGACGAGCTGGCCGCCATCCTGTTCACCTCCGGCGGCACCGGGGTGCCCAAGGGCGTGGAGTACGTGCACGGCAACTTCCTGGCTCAGGTCGAAGCCATCCGCGCCATGTACGACATCCAGCCGGGCGAGGTGAACCTGCCCACCTTCCCCCTGTTCGCCCTGTTCGACCCGGCCATGGGCATGACCTCGGTGATCCCGGACATGGACGCCACCCGGCCGGCGAGGGTCAATCCCGAGCGCATCTACGAGGCGGTGCAGGACTGGGGTGTCACCACCATGTTCGGCTCCCCAGCGCTGCTGGACACCGTCGGCCGCCACGGCGAGCGCAGCGGCCAGAAGCTGCCCACCGTCCAGCGGGTGATGTCCGCGGGCGCGCCGGTGAAGGCCCCGGTGATGGAGCGCTTCCTGGGAATGCTTGGCCAGGACGCCATCGTGGTCACCCCCTACGGAGCTACCGAGTCCCTGCCAGTGGCCACCCTGAGCAGCCGCGAGGTGCTGGGCGAGACCCGCCACGCTGCCGACCGGGGCCGGGGGGTCTGCGTCGGCACGCCGGTCCCCAGCATCCGGGTGGCGATCCTCCCCATCCACGACGATCCCATCGCCAGCTTCGAGGCTGGCGGGGTGCTGCCCGTGGGCGAGATCGGCGAGATCTGCGTGAAGGGCCCCCAGGTCACCCGGGCCTACTTCGGGCGCGATGAGGCCACCCGCTTGGCCAAGATCGCCGATCCGGCGGGTGGGTTCTGGCATCGCATGGGAGACCTGGGCTACCTCGACGATCAGGGGCGGCTGTGGTTCTGCGGCCGCAAGGCCCACCGGGTCGAGGTGGGTGGGGAGCGCTGGCTGAGCGTGCCATGCGAAGCCGTCTTCGATCGTCATCCCGCTGTCTACCGCAGCGCGCTGGTGCGGATCGGCGAGGGCGAGGCTGCACGACCGGGCCTGTGCGTGGAGCTGGAGGCCGACGCTCACATCGAGCGGGCCGCCCTGGAGGCCGAGCTGCGCGCACTGGGGGCGGAGCGCGACCACACCGCGGCGATCGGGGACTTCCTGATCCACCCCGGCTTCCCGGTGGACATCCGCCACAACGCCAAGGTGGACCGGCTGGCCTTGAGCCGCTGGGCCACCGAACGGACCCGCTAGCTACTTGGCCGCCACGGACACGTCGGCCCGCCTCCCCAGGCTCAGGGCGGTGATCGCTGCGGCCAGCTGCAGCCGATCCTCGAGAGGCATGGACACGAAGCGAGCGCTCGCCCGGCGCAGGCGTGAGCCCGGGCGGGGCACGGTGACGGTGACCACGCTCAGCTCGACACACAGCTCGCGCTGCCCGGGCATCTGCAGCGAGCCATGGATGCGCTGACGTCGCTTGATGGGTGTGCGCTGGGGGTAGAAGAGCACCCCCAGCCCATCGGTGGAGAGGTCGCACAGCGGCAGGGGGCTCCCTTGCCCGCTGGGGCCGGCTTCCGCGAGCATCAGCTCCAGCCCGGTGCCGGGGGCGAAGCGGTATCGCGGCACCAGGCGTCGGGCCGAGGTGGTCACGGCCGCTGGCCGCTGCAGCTGCCAGGCACCGGCCGCTCCCTCGCCCGTGACTCGGGTGTCGAACCACGAGTTGTTGCCCTGGTGTTCGTAGGACAAGCGCAGGGTCTGGTCCCTCGCGGCCAGGACGCTGGGGGTTTCCCCGTCGTGGCTGGGGGTGAAGGTCGGACGCCCCGTCTGGAGGCACACGCCGACCACGCCGGGAACGGTCAGCCCGTCCAGCGCGACGTTGCCCTGCCGAACGTCCTCGGCCAGGTGGACCAGGAAAGCGTCCTGGTGCTCGGGGTCCCGCAGCGGGCTCGCGAACATGGAGTCTGTTCGGGCGGAGTTCATGTGGAGTCTCGGGGCGCGGTGGTCTCTAAGCTCATCGGTTGGCCAGCGCGGCGTTTCAGGGCCGTCTGAGGGGGCATGGCGTTATGCTCCGCGGTCCCTGGAGATCAGGAGGATCACGATGCGCGCACTCGTCACCGGCGGCGGTGGATTTCTCGGTGGAGCCATCCTGCGCAGGTTGCTGGTGGAAGGCCACGAGGTCGTTTCCCTGGCCCGTAGCGACTACCCGCAGCTGCGTGATCTAGGCGCGGAGACCGTGCGAGTGGATCTGGCGGACTCCCACCGGGTGATCGAGGCGGCCACCGGCTGTGACATCGTCTTCCACGTGGCGGCCAAGGCGGGGGTCTGGGGCACCGAGAAGGCCTTCTACAACGCCAACGTCAAGGGGACCTCGTCGGTGCTGGCGGCCTGCAAGGCCCACGGCATCCCCAAGCTGGTCTACACCTCCACCCCCTCGGTCATCCACGCTGGCGGCGACATCGAAGGAGCGGACAACACGCTGCCCTACCCGGAGCACTTCGAGGCGCCGTATCCGGCCACCAAGGCCATCGCGGAAAGGGCTGTGCTGGCAGCCAACGGCCCGGACCTCGCCACGGTGGCCATTCGCCCTCACCTCATCTGGGGCCCTGGCGATACCAACCTGGGCCCGAAGATCGTGGCCCGCTCCAAGGCAGGGCGGTTGCGGCTGGTGCGCGCGCCCGGAAAGAAGGTCGACGCCTGCTACATCGACAACGCCGTCGATGCGCACCTGCTGGCGGCCGAGCGCCTGGCCCCCGATGCCGCCTGCGCCGGCAAGGCCTACTTCGTCACCAACGATGAGCCGGCTGCTGCTGCCGAGATCATCAACGGCATCCTGCAGGCCGCGGGCCAGCCCCCCTGCGAGCGCTACCTGCCCGCCGGCGTCGCTTACGCCGCTGGCTGGCTGATGGAGCTGGCCTGGCGGATCTTCAGGATGGACGACGAGCCCCCCATGACCCGGTTCCTGGCCAAGCAGCTGGCCACCTCCCACTGGTACGACCTCGAGGCCACCTGTGAAGACCTGGGCTACACGCCGAGGGTGAGCACCGCGGAGGGGCTGGAGCGGCTGGCGGAGTGGTACCGGGAGCAGGGCTGAGGACTAGCTCCGCTCGATGGCATCGCCCACGGTCACTCGGCCCGCCCCGATGACGCGGGTGTGCACGCCCCGCAGACGCTGATGGCGGTTGTCGACGGCGTTCACCCAGCGCAGGGCGTCGGGCCCGAAGCGCGTGGCGAAGCTGGCGCAGCCCAGGTGGAGCTCGGCGGTGACCTCGAGCAGCGCGGTGCCCACGCGCAGGCGGGCGCCCACGGGGAGCGTGGTCTCGGACAGGTCCAGCTCTACGATGAGGTTGTCGCCAGGCTGGGGAGCGTCGGCCTCGCCCACCAGCAGGCGGTGGATGGGCGCCATCATCAGGGTGACCTGGCGCTGGCCCTCGGCCGGGGTGTCGGTGAGCCAGCGGTCGCCGTGAACGCCCTGCTCCGGGCTGATCTCCACGGCATCGAGCAGCCGGTGCGCCCCGCCGCCGAGGCGGATCACGATGCCCCGGACCACCCCGCGGTCGGCGGGGAGGGGAGGTGCCTGTCGCCAGGCCGCTTCGAGCTGCGCGAGGGTCTTCATGGGGCGTGGATAACCTGGGAACGAGCAGGCCCCCTGCTATGGTGTGGGTGGAACGAGCGGGCCGTCGAGGCTCGCGATGGACCGGGATGCGCACATGGAACGACAGAGGCTCCAGACGAAGCCCGAGCCCGGCTACCCGAGCGTGCGCGAGGTCTCGAAGTCCATCGGCGTCACGGTAGGGGCCGGGCTGTTGGCCATGGTCGCCAGCGCGGCCGGCATCCAGGCCTGTGGGGACATGGCTGCCTTCGACACGGACGCCCCCGTGTGGGATAGCGACACCGAGGTCGTCGGCGACACCAACGTCCCCGGTTGGGACAGCGACTCCCGCATCGTGGGAGAGACCGGATGGATCGCGGAGAACCATCCCGTCGATCTCCCCAGCGAGGGCAGCCGCGAGCTGGTGTTCCCGGACGATCAGGTCACCTTGCTCTACAACGTGGTGCTCCTGGTCCAGTACCTCAGGGTGGTCGAGTGGTTCGAGGAGCACCCCGAGGAAGCGCTGGCGAGCATCGATCAGGTGCTGTTGGGCCACGAGCTCGCAGAGCTTCCCGTGGGAGAGGGGGACGACGCCATCGAGGCGGAGATCCGCGCGGCGCTCGAGGCGCTTTGGGACGCCAGCGGTGACATCGACACCGAGCAGGACGTGCTCGAGGTGACGCTGACGGTCCTCGAGATCCGGCACGGACAAGAGTGACGCCGCCTGCGGACGATGGCTCGGGCTTCCAGAGCAACAAGGATCGGGGCGAACTTCCGTCCTCAGCGACAGGATCGGAGTGAACTTCCGGTGCCCGGATTTCGAGGACCCGCCATCGGCCCAAAACAGGCGTTCATTGGTTGGCTGTTTCCGGCCGGAGGGCCCCAGGAGGGTGAAAACGGAAGTTCGGGTGGACCCTGTCGCTGGATCCGGAAGTTCGGGGCGGTCCTTGTTGCTGAAGCGAGCCTGCACTCGCTCGAGGAGCCGGGCGCTCGGT
>CAZHIK010000476.1:0-7178 GCA_964532635.1 uncultured Enterobacterales bacterium | reverse complement strand
GGCACCGCCGACCGCCGCGCGGCGAAAGACGCCCAGGTCGACCTCGACCGCGTGATGGGCCTGGCCGAGTGCCCCAAGTGCAACCAGCGCGACCCCACCGCCGTGCGCTCCTGGTGGCTGCGGCAGCTGCTCCCCCTGGTACTCTCCGCCGCCTTCGTGTCTTTCCTGGGCTGGGTCCCCCTGCTGTTCGACATCAACATGAAGACCTCCGACAAGTGGATGGCCGCCTGGATCCTCACCGGCATCGGGGTGGTGGTCTCCGTGTGCATGCTCCTCCCCGCCTGGATCAAGTGGGAAGTGGCCAAGCAGGGCGTGAGGTTCCCGGAGGGCCCCGCGGACTCCGACCCAGCCTGACGCCACAAACCGTGCGCAAGTGGTGACCCTTGGGCCCAGGGTGGGGAGTTGCGCACGCCTCTGGGCCCGAAACCGTGCGTAAGTGGCCACCCTTGGGCCCAGGGTGGGGAGTTACGCACGCCCGGAGGCCCCAAACCGTGCGCAACCACCCACCCTCACGCCAAGGGTGCCAGCTTACGCACGCCCCGGCTCCCCAAACCGTGCGCAACCACCCACCCTCACGCCAAGGGTGCCAGCTTACGCACGCCCCGGCCCCCCAAACCGTGCGCAACCACCCACCCTCACGCCCAGGGTGGCAGCCTACGCACGCCCCGACCAGATCCTACCTACTCCATCTCCCTGAACCTCAACCGCTCCAGCTCCAGCCTTCCCCCCTCCACGTCCACGAACGTGAACAACGTCGCCCACTTGTCCCCGGAGCGGATCAACACCGTCACCCTGCGCAGCTCGGGGTACCAGGGGGTGCGGTGGCTCTGTACGGAGCGGCAGGCCGAGGCCAGCTGATCGGGGTTGCGGTACAGCTCGCGCCCCACGTCTTCCGGCAGCTTGGCGACCACCCTCTCCTCGATCAGCCTCAGGCTGCACTCGGGGTCCTGCAGGCCCTCGAGCCAGAGCTCCACCCCCGCCGCCATCCCGGGCGAGGCCGCCTCGATGTCCCCGCCCGGCCTCGAAAACGGCCCGTCACCTCGCACCGAGGGCGCCAGCCAGCGCACACGCCCCCGGGGCAGCACCATCGCCTGGCCCCGCATCTTGCCTCCTCCGAAGCGCTCGGTGGTCACGGCCCTCAGCTCCACCACGCTCATCACCACTTCGAAGTCCTCGTCCCCCAGCCACGCGGCGAATTCGTCCAGCGTCTCCTGATCGGTGGCCCCCAGTCCTCGATGCGTGCCCCCCAGGGTCCACCGTCGCTCCAGCTCCAGCCCCTGGGCCGCGGCCGTCATGGCCTCGGTGATGACCTCCACCTCTTCGGCAAAGGCCTTGTCGCGCTTGTCTCGCTTGGCTTCGGCCGGCCCCACCCCCAGCGCCAACGCCACCCCCAGGATCGCCCACCGCACGAGCTACTCCACCGCCCGCACGACAACCTCATCCAACAACAACCGCTCCCCATCCACCACAAACCCCGAGCGCAACGCCACGTGCTTCGCCCCCACCCGCACCAGCACGGTCACGTCGTCCACCTTTGGCTTCCAGCGGAACGGCTTGGCCGCCGCGGTCTCACAGGCCTGCGCCAGCTGCGCCGGGCTGATGGTCAGCGCGTCCGCCAGCACCGCGGGGATGTGGTCCACCTCGGAACGTTCCAGCAAGGGCAGGGGACAGGCCGGGTCCGCCAGGGCCTCCCCCAGCCGCTCCACGGCTCCCGCCAGCGCTGGCGCGGCTTCGTCGAGCCCCGCCGTGTGCCCCAGCATCGGAGCCTTTCCCCGGATGCTCGGCGCCAGCCAGCGCACGGCACCGTCCGCCATCACCACCGCCGCCCCCCGCAGGTAGCCGGGGGCCTCCGCCGACGCCGAGGAGCCCTCCAGCTCCACCACCGTCATCACGATCTCCGGGTCGCCGCCCAATTCCGCCAGCCGGTCCTCCACCTGCTGGTCGGTGGTGTCCACCCCGAAGTCGCCGGTACCCCAGCTCCAGCGCGGGTCCACCGGCCTGCCCTGGGCCGCGGCGACGATCGCCTCGCTGACCTCGCCGGAGAGCTCCGCCAAGGCCTTGTCCCGCGGGTCCGCCTTCTGCCGTTTCGCCGAGACCGGCAGCACCAACAGACAGGCGAGCACAAACCAGCGCATGGGGCCTCAGGTGTTGTGGTTCACCCTCACCATCTCACAGCTGTCCAGCTCGATCAGCAGCAGGTCCAGGTCGGCCACGTGGCCGCCGCTGTCGTAGACCCGCCGCCGCAGCCACCAGGCCGCCACCGAGCCCGGGGCCTGCAGGGCCTGGTCCAGTTGCTCCTCCCACTCCACGAGCTCGGGCGGCGCGTCCGGCTGGTAGGCGTCGTGGTGCATCCCGTCCAGTGCCTCCAGCTGAGCCTGGGTGAGGGGAGTGGGAACCCAGTGCTGACCCACCAGCTCGTAGGACTCATGGGGCTCGCCGTCGCCCCAGTCCGGGAGACCGGCCAGGACCTCTCCATCCGCCCGGATGGCTTTGCAGACCCGGCTCGGCAGCCGCACCCGCTCGTGGCTGAAGCCATCACCGGTGAAGTGCCGGGGGCTGTGGTAGGCCCGCAGCTCCCACTCCCACAGCACCACCCTGCCGTGCATGAACCGATGGTGGCGAACCGTCCCCACCACCTCGAGCCCGACGTACAGCAACCCACCCGTCAACGCCAACGCCAGCCCGGGCAAGGTCCAGCGGGCAGCGCTGCGCAACCGTCCTCCGTCACCACCCCGCACAGCCCCCAGGATCGCGCCGACCAAGGCCAGCACGATGCCCACACCCGCCGCGAAGATGGCGGCCAGGATGCCGAGGATGAAGAACAGCGGCCACATGGGGATGCTCGTGGAGTCGTGAGACCCATAGCCCTTCGGCGGAACTCTGGGCGTCTGCGCTGTGCGATAGGCTTGTATCCGGCCCAGGGAGCCCGCTCGTGTCCCGTCTCCTCGTCCCGTTGTCCTTCATCCTCATCGCAGCGGCGCCGGGCTGCGACGGCCCGCCTCCCGCGGACCCGGAACCGCTCCCCCCCGTCGAGGCCGCGCCCCCGGATCACGAGCCCATCCCGCCCTTTGCCCCTGAGGAGCTCGCCGCCAAGGAAGCCGCCGCCCGGGCCCTCCCGGAGGGCCTGCTCGAAGAGCTGATCGCCACTCGCGGTTCCGATGACCCGGTGGAGGTCCCGCACGAGCTGTCCGACGAGGAGAAGCTGAAGCTCGGCCTCCGCCAGGACCACAGCGAGTACCCCTGGGCCGAGGAGGTCTTCGGAGACAACAACGAAGCCGCCGCGCCCGACGCCGAGCCCCCCAGCGACAACGCCATCCTGGATCTCCTCGAGCCGGACGACGACGACCCGAGCACCCCTGACCTCGGGGAGTGAGCCCCCCTCGAAGCCCGGGCGAAGGTCCGCCCACCCCGGCCGTGAGCGGGCGAGCCACACCGCTCTCCTTCGCCTCGCTGTGCGATAGTGCCTTGGTATCCCTGATGGAATCGGAGCCATGAATCGCCGCCTCGTCGCCCGTGCCCCCACCCCCGGCTACCCTGTGCTCCGGTGGGCGCTGGGCCTGGGTCTCCTCCTCGACACCGCGGCTGTGGGCTGCGCCCTGCACGCCGAATCGGCCGCGGAGCCAGCGGCCGCACCCGCCGAGGTCCACCCGGAACCTGACGCCCTCGACCCCGGGGTGGACAGCGTCGAGTCCGTTCCCATTCGCGCCTTCGGCCGTGTGGAGATCGGTTCCCTGGTCAGCTCGGTCGAGGCTGCTGGGATCGACCTCCCTTTCATTGAGCACATCAGCCAGATCCAGACCTGCTACGAGCAGCGCCTGAAGGGCGAACCCGAGCTGGCCGGAGAGATCGGGGTCCGAGGGACCATCAGCGGCGCGCGGGCCACCGGATTCGAGCGGGTCTCCGACACCACGGGAGACAGCGAGCTGGTGGGCTGCCTCGTCTCCAGGATCGAGCGCTGGCGCTTTCCCGTCGACATTCAGCCCGGCACAGAGGTCGGGGTCCGCTACCTCCTCTCGCCCGTGGCGCCGGCGGCGGCCCACGCGTCCAATCGAGGCCCGGTGCAGGATCTCCTGACCGAAGCCGAGCAGCTGGAGCAAAGAGAAGCTCTGCTCCGGGAGTTCGACGGGCTGACCCACCTCTTCGATCGCGCCCTAGGAGCAAGCATTTCCGTCCCACCGGCCACCGGGACCTACGGCCCCGTCATCATCGGCACCATGGACACCACCGGTGGGGGTAGCGCGGGTCCCAGGGCGGTCGTGCTGAGGCACCTCGACCAGCTCGAGGCCTGCCTCCAGCAGCGGGCGAGGTCCAATCCCGAGCTCTCCGGTCGCATCGAGTACCTCTGGAACGTCGACGAAGGCCGGGTCTCGGACGTGGTGGTGATGAGCGACACCACGGGCGACCGCGAGCTGCTCGGCTGCGTCGCAGAGAAGCTGGCGGCCTGGAGCTTCCCCATCGACCTCGAGCCCGACACCGAGGTGTTTTGCTCGTTCCACTTCCACTCCGAGCTGCTGCCCGAGGCCGACGAGCAGCACCAGGAGTGACCATGAACCGCCGCCCCGTCACCCGTGCCCCCACCCCCGGCTACTCCATGCTCCGGCGCATGCTGCGCGCCACGGGGCTGTGGGTGCTCGGCTCGATCGCGGTGGGGTGCGATGGGCCTGTAGCGCCCGTCGAGCCAGATGCCGAGCCCTCCGCCCCGGCCGACGTTCCCACCCCGGACGTGGAACCCCAGGCAGCCGCCCCCCCCGCCGCAGATCCCGGGAATCACCGGCCCCCCGAACCGCCCGTGCAAGAGGTCCCGCCGGAGTGGCTCGAGCAGAACTTCGGCGGCGGGATCGATGAACTCAGGGATCCTTACACCATCGAAGATATCTACCCCGCCAGGGGAACGGCGCAGTCGCGGGAGGCGTCCGAAAAACCTCGCTGTAACGTCGTCCTGGGCAGCCTTGGGCCTCCGTCATCAGATCTGGCTTCCATCGAACCGGTCGTCGAGCGCCACCTCTGTCAGATTGAAGCCTGCTACCAGCAACACCTGCGTGTCGATCCCGAACTGGCCGGCCGACTGGAGACCACCTGGTTCATCACCAATGGGCGCGTCTCCAACGCAAAGGTCTTCGCCAACTCCACCGGGGACGATGCCCTCGCCAGCTGTGTGACCCGCCACATCAGAACCTGGCGCTTCCCCGTCGACCTCGAGCCCGACATCCGGGTCACCTGCCCTTTCATCCTCACTCCCGATCCAGCTCCATGAACCGACGCCCCCTCTCCTCGTTCCCCGCCCCCGCCTACCCCGTGGCCCGCCGCGTGCTCTTCGCCGCCGGGCTGCTGAGCTTGGGCACACTGCTGGGCTGCGACAGCCCCACCGAGCCCGAGCGGCCGGTCGCCACCACCGAGCCCGCACCCGCCGAGCAAGAAGTGATCACCACGGATCTCGAGGCAGCTCTCGCAAAGCCGGGGCTCGAAGGCGAGGCCGTGGATACCAGCCCCGCTCCGGATCCCATCATTGGCGACGTGGCGGTCCCGGCCGAGCCGAACGGGCCCAGCCAGGATCACACGATCCTCCCGGTCATGAGGGTGAGCGGTCAGGTGGCGATCGGGACCCTGGACCTCTTGGCAGACCACGAAGTGGTCGGGAACGTCATCCACAAGTACCGGGGGCAGATCCGTGCCTGCTACGAGCAGCGCCTGAAGCAGAACCCTGATCTCCAGGGACGCATCGAGATCGTGTGGACCATCAACGACGGACGGATCACCAGCGCGTCTGTGGAGGCCAACACCACAGGGGACAGCGCCCTGGCCGACTGCATCCTCCCCCGACTGAAGCGCTGGCGCTTCCCCATCGATCTCGAGCCCGATCTCGAGGTGTACTGCCCCTTCATCCTGTCTCCCGGACCCGGGACGCCCGCTCCCGACAAAGAGGTCCCCCTGTGAGCATGAAGCGCCGCCCCGTCCCCATCGCCCGGGCTCCCGGCCACCCGACGCTCGCCAGCCCGCACAAGCGCGAGCGGCGCAAACCCACCCACCCCCTGCTCTCGCTGGCGCTCGGGCTGGCTCTGGGACTCGGATCTTCAGGCTGCGACAAACCGGAGCTTCCCGAGCCTCGCGAACCGGCGACCGTCGGCTTCATCGACCGCGCTGGTGGGGTGGAGGTGTCCGTAGGGATGCCCCCCAGTCCTCGCGGCCGGGTGGTCCTGGGTGAGATCGAGACCACCGCAGCCGATGACGCTGCGATCGAGGAGACCATCCAAGGCTACATCGGGCAGATCAAAGCCTGCTACGTGCAGCGCCTGCGCGACCATCCCGACCTGGCCGGTCGCCTGGAAGCTTCCTGGAACATCGACCAGGGGCGAGTCTCCAGCACGGAGATCATCGCCAATACCACCGGCGACGAAGCCCTCACCCTGTGTGTGTGCCAGTGGATGCGGACCTGGCGCTTCCCCAGCGACCTCGATCCCGACGTCGAGGTGCTCTGCCCCTTCCTCCTGTCTCCCGAACCCGAACCCGTCTCGGTCCTGAACCCGCCCGAGCCCGCGCCCATCGGCGGCCTGGTGGCGCTGGGAGCCGTGGACAGCAGGGTGGAGGACATCCGGATCAGCTCCGTCCTCGACAAGTACACCGGCCAGATCCAGGCCTGCTACGAGCAGCGCCTGGCCATCAACCCCGAGCTCCAGGGCCGGGTCGAGGTCTTCTTCGCCTTCGACCACGGGCGCACGGCAGGCGTGCGGGTGGAGACCCACGCTGCCGCCGACAGCGAGCTGGCCGAATGCATCGCAGCCAGGGTGCAGCGCTGGCGCTTCCCCGCCGACTACCAGCCAGGCCACGAGGTGATGGTGCCCTTCGAGCTGTCTCCGGGTCCACCGCCCGCCCTACCGGAGCTGGAACCATGAAGCGCCGCCCCGTCAGCCTCGCCTCGTCCCCCGTCTACCCCGACCTGCCCAGCCTGCGTCGCGCCTTGCGCCTGCTGGCGGTGGGCTCGGCGCTCGGGGGCGCTGCGGTGGGATGTGACTCGGCGCCCGGCCCGGGGGTCCCGGGACAGGCCCCATCAGCGGCCCCGGCTCCCGCTGTGGGCTCCGCTGATCCAGCCCAACAGGAGCAGGTCTCCGGGCCGGACGCCGACCCGCCGATGCCCGACGCCTCGGAGCCAGAGGGCGGGCCGGAGCCTCAGTCCCTCGAGG
>CAZHIK010000475.1:275-7201 GCA_964532635.1 uncultured Enterobacterales bacterium | reverse complement strand
TGACCACCATGAAGGCCGCTGCGCCCCGCGCAGGCCCGAGCTCCCGTAGCCAGCGCTGCGCGTCCCGTTCCAGCAAGATCGGCGCGAAGGGCATGAAGCTGGAGCGGTCCAGGCAGCGGTTGAGGCGGTCGGTGCTGGCCCGCGCCCGAGCGGAGGCCAGGATGGTGCGGTGGCCCAGCGCTCGGGGTCCGAACTCCATGCGTCCGCGGTAGCAGCCCACGATCCGGTCCTGGGCCAGCGCATGGGCTACGCGCTCGGGAAGGTCGTCGGGGCGCTCGACCCGGAAGCCGCGGGCCTCGAGATCCCGGGCTGCTGCGTCGAGATCCGTGGCTCGGGGATCGGGCCCCAGGAAGGCGTGCTCCAGCCGGGAGGGGAGGGGGGCTCCCAAGGCCACCGCCCGCGCCAGGGCCGCGCCCGCGGCCAGGCCTCCGTCGCCCATGTTGGGGAAGACGTGCAGGTCGCGGATGCCCGGCAGGGCGGCCAGGGCTGCGTTGAGGCGCACGTTGCCGAACAACCCTCCGGCCAGGGCCAGCTTGTCCAGCTGGGTGTGGCGGGCCCAGTGGTCCACCAAGCCGCACAGGTCGCGCTCCACACCCCGCTGCAGCCAGGCGCAGACGTCTTCGCGGCGGTGGCGTGACAGTGGCTCGAGCCAGCCGTGGTGCTGGGGCCCCAGGCGCTGATCGAAGCGGCGCGCGTGGGGCGGCCCCGAGAAGGGGAAGGGCTGCTCCACGGCGTCGGCGTCGCCGTGGGCGGCGAGGCCCATCAGCTTGCCCTCGTGGCGGAAGGGTCGGAAGCCGAGCAGGCCGGTGATGGTGGCGTAGAGCAGGCCGTAGGAGTGGGGGAAGGGCATGGCATACAGCCGCTCGAGCCGCCCAGCGCGCCCTCGGTAGACGGCCAGGCACAGACCGTCACCCAGCCCATCCGCCGTGACCACCAGGGCCTCGTCCCAGCCGCTGGTGAGCAGCGCCGAGGCGGCGTGGCCTTCGTGGTGGTCGAGCAGGTGGACCCCCCCGGAGGGGCGCACTCCCGCCTGGTGGGCCAGGGCCGGGGCCAGCAGCGCGGCCACAGCCCGGCCCCGGCGGGAGTCCGAGCGCAGCCTCGGGAACGGGCTGTCGAACTGCAGCCAGGCATCGAGCTGTGGGCGGAGTCCGGTCTCGGTGGTGTAGAACCGGCCGCTCTCGAGGTGCCATGCCCCCTGCAGCGGGCGCACCAGCCGCAGCCCGGGGTTCGGGTTGGCCACGCCCCCGAAGCACAGGCTGTGGATGTCGCTCATCCGCAACCCTGCGTGGTCCAGGCAGGCCTGGATAGCCTGGGTGGGCCAGCCCCCCGCGCCCTTGCGCCGGCAGAAACGTTCCTCGCTGCACGCCGCCGCCAGGCATCCGTCCAACACCAGCGCTGCGCTGGCATCGTGGGTGCCGTCGAAGATGCCGAGGATGGGGGGAGTGGCGGTGGTCAGGGTGGGTTCGGGGCCGGGGGTGGTCAGGGCGCTGCGGATGCGGGAGTATAGCGTGTCCTGGAGGCTCCTTGTTCCGCTCCCTCGACAGCCGCCTCGCCCTCGTCCTGCTGCTGCTGGGGCTGTGCGCGCAGGGCCTGCTGCGCTGGGTGCTGGAGCTCGAGCTGCCCATGGGACTGGACATGGACATGTGGGTCATGGCGGTCCACGACGCCGCGACCTGGCACGAAGTCCCCCTCTTCCCGCTCTACCCCTCGGCGTCGGCGCTGTTGATGTCGGTGACGGGCTCGGATGGACTGACGGCCGCTCAGCGGGTCAGCGCTGCTGCGGTGGGCTTGGTGCCCGCGGCCGCCTTCCTCCTGGCCCGGGTGATCGGAGCGGGTCCCTGGAGGGCGCTGATCGCGGGCCTCGCCGCGCTGCTCTTCCCAGGGGTGGTCGCCTTCGGCGTGCTGGTGGGGCCCGACGGACTGACCACGCTCGTGCTGCTGCTGGCGGCCGCGGCCGCGGCCCTGCTGGTGAGCCGTCCAGGCTGGGCCTCCTGCGCGGCCTTCGCCCTGGCCCTGGGGCTGCTCGGTCTGGTGCGGGAGCACGGTGTGATCGCCCTCGTGCTCGGGCTGGCCGTACCCCTGATGGCACCGGATCGCGCCACCCGTCGGGCCGCCTACCTGGTCATCGTGGCTGCCGTCGCCCTGGCCGCACCCCTGCTGCTCGGTCAGCGGCCGGCGCTGCCGGGCATGACGGCCTGGTCGGCTCGGATGATGCTGCCCCTGCGGGAGCTGATCCAGGGCAGCAGCGACCTGACGGATCGTTTCCCTGTAGGGGAGCAGGACCTCGGTGTGCTCCACCCGCTGGTCTACGCCCTGACCCGGGCCACCATCGGCTGGATCTGGGTGCTGCTGGGTGGGCTGGCCGCGACCCGGGCCCCGCGGGCCCTTCGGGCCGCCCTGCTGGTGGGGATGGTCCCCGCCCTGGCCGGCCTGGTGGTCCTCTCCGAGCCTCGCCACGTCTGGGTGGTGGTGCCCGTCTGCATGGCGGCCTGGCTCGCGGCCCCGAGGCGTCGCCACGCCGAGGCGATCCTGGTCGGCCTGGTGGTGGTGGTGCTGGCCCAGACCCGTTGGGTTCCCTACGTCGCAGCGGTGGGTCGGGATCGTGGCTGGCGGGCGCAGTACTCGGTCAGCTCGGAGCTGTCCCGCCTGCAGGAGTCGTCCGAGGCGCTGGCTTCCCAGGGGCGCGCCATCTGTGCCCTCGCGGGTGAGGGCGACCTGTGGTCCGGCAAGTCCAAGGCCTTCGCGTTCTGTCCCCTGCGCCAGCACCGGGCCAGCGACAAGCCCACCGCCGCCAACCTGCACTGCTGGCACGCGGGGGACGAGCCTCCTGGCGAGCTCTGGCGGCGCGTGAACCAGCCCGGTATCCACATGTCCATCTACCGCTACCTGTGGTCCGGCCCCGACGCCGAGCGGCCCTGTGCCGACGCTCGACCCGTACCGGAGACGCCGTTCCGGGCGCGCCAGGTCAGACCCGCCAGGATGGTGCCTGCCTGCAGGGTGGATCCGAGCCTGGTGGAGGCCTGGGGTCAGTAGCCTTCGTAGAAGCTCGCGATGGGGCGGGTGCGCACCATGGCGGTGCCGAAGCTGGATGTGAGCTCCCAGACCAGCTGGCCTTCGGGGGTGGCCTCGTGACAGACGCCCGAGAATCCCCAGTTGACCATGGCGTTGCCGTTGGCCATGCGACGGGCCTGGCCCTCGGCGATGCTCTCGATGGCTGCGTCCTTGCCGTAGGACCAGATCTCGTGCAGCTCGCCGTCGACGATCTCGTACTCGATGCCGATGATCATGGTGTCCTGCGGGCTCGACTGGTCGGGCACGTAGCGGGTGGTCATCATCATGGTGTCGGTGCCGGTCCAGTGGGCGTCGTGCTGGAAGTAGAACTGGGGGCTGCCGTCGGCCACCTCGACGTCGGCGTCGCGGCCGAAGTCCCGCAGGACCTCGCCGGTGCCGCCATCGACCTCGATGACCACCTGGGAGTAGCCGGCCGACAGCAGGTAGGTGTCGTCGTCCGGGTAGTAGAACAGACCGTTACCGTGGGTCCAGTCCGGGATGTCGCCGTAGAAGTGGACCGCCCACTCGGAGACCGAGACCGGCTGGTCCCAGTCGTCCCAGGTGTTGAAGACCTCGGAGGTGCTGCCGTCGGGCTCGCTGATGACGATGGCGTCTCCGACGACGTCCATGGTCTCGCCGTCGACCTCGGCCTCGCGCTTGTCTGCAGCGACGAAGGCGTAGCGACCGTCGCCCATCTGGGCGAAGGCGTGGTGGTGCTGCGGGGTGTAGCGTTCCTCGATGAGCTCACCGGTGAGGGAGACCCTGATGATGGAGTTGAGCTGGTCGGGATCGTCGAACTCGGCGGTGAAGCGGTTGTAGACGAAGTCGTTGCCGTCCAGCGCGAACTGCACGTCCCCGAACACCGGAGCGCTCTCGCCCACGGAAGCCTCGAGCTCGCGGTACCACACGACGTCCCCGTCGCGGTTGACCACCATGATGGCGCTGGAGGTGCCCACCAGCAGAGCCAGCATGTAGGGCTCGCTGGAGAGCAGGTCGGGCTCGTGGGTCGTGACCTCCAGGTCGGGCAGGGTGGAGGGCAGCCCCAGGGTGGCGGTCTGGCCCGTGGCAGAGAGCTCCTGGCCGTCGATCTCGGTGACCGCGCGGTAGTAGACGTCTGACAGCGGGGGCAGCCCGTACAGAGGGATGTGGTGGTCGGTGGCGGCGTCGAAGACCGGGGTGACCATGCCGTAGTCTTCGGTGGTGCCGTACTCGACCCAGGAGGAGCCTTCGGCGCTGGTGGACCAGCTCAGCTCGATGACCGTGACCGTGGTCTCGTTGACCGTGGCTTCCACCTCGAGGCTGGGCCCTCGGCAGGCGACAAGCAGGAATACGGCGGGGGCCAGGAGGCGGGCGTCCATCATCTTCCCTCGCTGGGCTGTGCGCTCGATAGGAAGGGTCAGCGGGGCACTGTGTAGCACAAGAACCACGTGACAGCGCCCTTTTCTTTGACGTTCGTGACATGAGGTGCCATCTTGGCAGCGCTGCATCTCCCCCTGGAGTTCGAGCCCATGTCGCGCCTCGTTCGCCTGCGCTCTCTGGCCTTCCCCCTGGTCGCCCTCGTGGCGGGTCTGTCCAGCTGTGAGTGTCAGAACGGCCCCGAAGACTCCGATCCGGACTCCGCGAGCGCCGATGCCGCGCACACCGTGGTGGTCATCACCATCGACTCCTTGAGCCCCCGCATCCTGATGGGGGAGACGTGGGACTGGGACGTCGCTCCCACCATCCACAGTGTCTTCGACGACTCGGTGCTGCTGCCCCGGGTGCTCACCCCCGCTGGCACCACACGCCCGGCGCTGGGCTCGCTGATCACGGCCCTGTACCCCCAGCAGCACGGCGCTCGCACCAACGCTGCGGAGCTGCGCGACGGCAACAGCTTCGTTCGCCAGTTCGAGCAGGCTGGCTACACCACCTTCGGCTTCTCGTCCAACCAGTGCCCGCTGATCCAGGATGGCGACGTCGACGAGTACTACTGCACCTGGAACGACTCCCTCGAGGGTGACCACACCCTCACGGATCGGGATCGGATCCTGGTGGACGAGCTCAACACTCGGCTGTTGGCGGTGCCCGATGATGATCCCATCTTCATCTGGCTGCACCTCAACAACGTGCATCACCCCTTCATGGCGGACCAGGAGTTGGTGGAGAGCTTCTACGGGGGCGTCTACAGCGGCTTGTTTCGTCCCTGGGACGACGACATGGTGGCCGAGGTCACCCTGGGCGACCGCGAGATCACCCAGGACGAGCAGGACTACCTCGAGGCCACCTACGCAGCGCAGCTGGCCGAGACCGACGCCCAGATCGGCAGCCTGATCGACACCCTGGACGGGCTTGGACGCTACGACGACGCCATCGTGGTGCTCGGAGCCGACCACGGCGAGGAGCTCGGCGACCACGGGGACATCGACTACTACTGGCACGGCTGCTCCCCCTACAACAGCGTCATGCAGGTGGTCTACTCCGTCCGAGCCCCCGGCCGCGTTGCTGGTGGGCAGGTGCTCGACAGCTGGGTCAGCAGCATCGATCTGGGCCCCACCATCGTCGAGCTGGCGGAGGCCTTCGAGTGGAGCGGAGAGCGAGCGGGCAGCTCCATCGTGGACTACCTGACCGGCGGCGCCGCCCCGGACGTTCCCATCTTCGCGGGGCGGGGCAGCAACACCGCGATGATGATCCACCAGGACCACAAGTACGTGCTGTCGGACGTCGAGTCCTTCACCGCGTGCGAGCCCTACTCGGGTACCGGCATGGGCTACCCCGGCGAGCTCGAGGAGCTGTACGACTTGAGCGTCGATCAGGCGGAGGTCATCAACCTGGCCGACAGCGACACGGAGCGGGCCGAGTCCATGCACACCGCGCTGTGTGAGTGGATGTTCGAGGTGGGCTGGGTGCCCGCCGAGCAGGCCGGCGACTGCACGCTGTACATCGAGTGCGGCCAGTGGCTCTGTGAGGTCGGCTCGGAGTGGTGTGACCAGTAGCGGCCCGTCAGGCCGTGGAGCGATCCCCGGGGGCTTCACCGCGGGGCGCAGCCCAGCGCCATAGGCGTACTTGGAGATCACGATGCAGAAGCACCTTCCCAAGCTCGTCGTCCTGCTGCTGGTCTGTCTCGGCCTGCTCGCGTTCCTGCTGTGGTGGTGGCGCCCGGTGCCAGAGCCAGCCCCTGCACCCGTCGCGACGCAGCCGGCCCCGGCGCCCGTCGAGCGGGTCCAGGCCCCAGCAGCCCCCGAGCCCCCGCTGGCGCGGCCGGAGGGTCCCACCAGCGCAGAGCGTGCCGCCGCGGCGTTGGCGGGTGCGGAGTCCGAGGAGGAGTTGCTGGCCCAGCAGGAGGAGCTGGAGGCGGACCCCGACTTCCACGCTGTCTGCTCCCTGGAGCCCCCCCTGGCCCAGGCGGAGGCCTACCTGGCGGTCGGTGATCCCTCCGAGTTCAACGGGCGCCGGGTGCCCGTGGTGCTGGGGCGCGCCTTCCTTCCCATCCTCGAGGAGGGCGCGGGTGCGGGCCTTCTGACGGTGGAGGGCTTCGCGCCGGTGTCCATCCGCTGGGAGGCGGTCCACGGGGGCAAACCGGGAGGCTGTGAGCCAGATCCCGTGCAGCTGGGCCCCGGCGGCACGGTCATCCTGGGGCGGGTGAGCCACGAAGGCAGCGACGAGCCGGCCAGCCGGGCCTGGGTGGAGGGCTGCGGTGGCCTGGCCAACGCAGACGAGGACGGCGTCTACTACATGGAGGTGGTGCCCGGGCCCTGCACCGTGCTGGCCATGCGCCAGGACGGTCAGCTGCGCACCATCGGTGAACCCGTGGACGTGGAGGCTGTGCAGGGGCAGGATCTCGTGCTCGATCTGGAGATCGCGGGCTATCAGCGCGCGGGCCTGGGCATCCGCATCCG
>CAZHIK010000475.1:0-265 GCA_964532635.1 uncultured Enterobacterales bacterium | reverse complement strand
GATCGAGGAGGCCTTGATCGGCGGCGGCGGCGAGGCCGCGGGCCTGCAGGCCGGCGATGTCGTGCTGGAGGTGGACGGCGAGCCCGCGGCCGAGCTGGACATGGCCAGCTTCGTCGATCTGGTGGGAGGGCGCGCCGGGAGCGCTGTGAGCCTGCTTGTGGAGTCGGGCGGGGAGCAGCGGGTGGTGGAGGTCACCCGTCAGCCGGTGGAGTGAGGGCGGGGCCTCGAGGATAGACTGTTCGTCCCTCCACGGGCTCCCCCTCCA
>CAZHIK010000474.1:0-7215 GCA_964532635.1 uncultured Enterobacterales bacterium | reverse complement strand
GTACGCCCTGATGGAGTAGGCTCGTTCTTGACCGCTGTCCCCGCCATCGTTTGCCCCGAGGTGCTCCTGTCCCGCAGCCGTGATCAGCGCTTCGCCGCCTTGGTGGAGCAGCACCGCGAGCGGGCGGTTCGCATCGCGTGGCGGCTCACGGGCGAGGACCGGGCCACAGCGGAAGAGGTGGCCCAGGACGCCTTCCTGCGGGCCTACGGCGGGCTGTCCCGCTTTCGCGACGAGTCCGAGCTGAGCACCTGGTTCTTCCGCATCCTTGTGCGCCAGGCCGCCAACCGCCGCCGCTGGCGGGGCCTGCGTCAGCGCTGGGGCGATCTGTGGGGAGCCGATCCGGACAGCCCCGCCGAGGTGGAGCGCGCGGCGGGTCCGGACGGGGCTCCGGGCGATCCTGCCCTGCGAGCCCGCATCGCCTCTGCCATGGACCGCCTCTCCCCGGGCCAGCGCGCCGTGTTCACCCTGGTCCACCTCGAGGGCTTCACCGTCATCGAGGCCGCCGCCATCGCGGCCATCGCCCCCGGCACGGCCAAGAGCCACCTGCACCGGGCCCTGAAGACGCTCCGAGCGGAGCTCGAGCCCCAGCGCGAGGAGGTCGCACCATGACCCCCCAAGACCCCGACAACCGCGAGCTCGTCGAGCTCATCCAGGACTCATGGGCCCCCCCGCCCACCGACGCGGACGCCTTCGATGCCCGCTTGCAGGGTCGCCTGCAGGGCCGCAAGCGTCGCAGGGCCGCCGTGGCGGGTGGTGGTGCGGTGCTGGTGCTGGCGGTCCTGGGCTCCCACCTGCTGGGTGGCTTCGTCCAGGAGCCCGTACCGGTGGCCGAAGCCCCCGCGTCCGCCCCCGCGCCGACGGTGGTCCAGGCGGAGCAGGACGCCGAGCCGGTGTTCTGGTCCCAGGCCCTGGACCACGACCAGCGGGGCTTCGAGCTGCCAGGTGCCTACGGCGCCCTCGACACCCTCTTCCTGCAACCCCTCGACCAGGAGCTGTGATCATGCGCCGCTTCACCCTCACCCTCGTCTGCGCGGCCGTCCTCGGCGTCACCACCACCGCCTGGGCTCAGCAGCCTCCGGGCCCGCCGGGCAAGGGAGGAGGCGGGGCACCGGCCCACGAGCTGGTGCGGGAGCACGCCGACGCCCTGGGCATCGACGCCGAGACCGTGGAGCGCATTGTCGAGATCGCAGAGGCAGCGCGCGACGAGCGCGAGGAGCTGGCCATGGGCGTGGAGCAGGCCAAGGCCGACCTCGGCGAGCTGCTGCAGGCCGAGCAGCCCGACCGTCAGGCTGTGCTGGACCAGGTCGAGGTGCTCGGCGACGCCGAGACCGCCATGCTGCGGCACCAGCTGACCGTGCTGCTGGACATGCACGGGCTGCTCACCCCCGAGCAGATCAAGGCCCTCGAGGCCATGAGCTTCCGGCCCCCGAGTGGTCCGGGCGGTCCTCCGGGTGCGCCCCCGCCCATGGGCGGCCCGCCCCCCGGCATGGCGCCCCTGCGACGGTAGCCGGGGTCAGGGGCCGGGGACGACGGCGCCCAGGTCGTAGCGGGCCCAGGTGCGGGCCTGCTCCCAGGTCAGCGGGCGCTTGGTGCCCTTGGCGAGCCACAGCTTCGAGGTCTCGGTGAGGCCCTGGACCGTGCGGAACATGTAGCTGGTGTCGATCCAGCACGCGCGCATGCAGCCCTCGCAGCTGGCCACCTCGTGCTTGCGCAGCCGCTCGTACTCGGCCGAGGCGAAGTAGTCCTCGAACCCCGGATCGAGGATGTGCTCATGCTGGTGGACGGTGCGGTGGCAGACGGTGAACTCTCCACCGGGGGCGACGCTGAAGTACAGCCGGCCCGCGTCGCAGCTCTCGGCGGGGAAGCGGCCGGTCTCGAGGTAGTGGCGGCTGGCCCGGAGGTAGGGGGTGGAGTTGAGGATCGGGTAGCCCTTGCGCTTGAGCTCGATCAGGCCGTCGTAGGCCTTGCGCACCCGCTCACCCACCTGCAGCACGCTCTGGGGATCCCGGGGGATCTTCATCTCGGGGCGGAAGCGGATGAAGCGGTCTTCCCAGGACTTGCCGGAGCCCTTGGGGTCGTCCAGCAGCTCCACGGGCAGGAAGCTGATGGCGAAGCCGAGGGCCTTGGCGAACCAGACCATCTCCTGCAGCTCGTCGAGGTTGAGGTGGGAGACCACGCAGTTGATGGCCGGCATGCCCCGCTTGCCCTTAAGCAGCTGAGCCATGGTGGTCATGGTGCGGACCACCTCTTCCCAGGCTCCCTCGCGCTCGCAGATGTAGTCGAAGCGCGCGGGGTAGAGCGAGTCCAGTGACACCGCGAAGCTGCGCAGGCCCCGGTCCACCAGGCGCTCGATGCGCTCGGGGGGGATGTCGACCCCGTTGGTGAGCACCCGGACCTCGAGGCCGTGGTCGAGCAGGATGCCCACCAGGTCTTCGAGATCGTCGCGCACGAAGGGCTCGCCGCCGCCCAGGGCCAGCTGGATGACTCCCATGCGCTTGAGCCGCTTGGCCAGGATCTCCACCTGGGGCAAGGTGAGCTCCTCGTCCTTCTTGCCGTAGCGCCAGATGCCGCACATCTTGCAGGTGAGGTTGCAGCGGTGGGTGATGCCCCAGTGGGCGTAGACGGGAACCCTGCGGCTCAGGGCTGCGCGGGCGACGCGTCCGATGGGGGGTAGGCGGGGGGCCATGGGGGCAGCCTATCTCCGCAGCTTGGGGAGGCGGAAGCCCGAGCCCACGGGGCCCAGGCGCTTGAGCGCGCTGACCCACTCGAGCACCGTGGGGGCGTCGAGGTGGTACAGGTAGTTGTACTCGGTGAAGGCGGTGGCGGTGCAGGACCTGCAGCGGTTGGACTGCAGGTTGGCGAAGGCGCGGTCGAAGCCCACCTCGCGGATGTTGAGCGCCGGGAAGTCACCGATGAGCAGGGAGCAGGGGTAGACCGTGCCGTCGGTGTCCACGTTGCAGTACAGCTGCCCGGCCATGCAGGTCATGTCGAGATGGGCGGTCTCGCGGGTGGGCTTTCCGAAGTCTTCCCAGGACAGCATGTAGTCCAGGTACTTGCGGGAGCAGCCCACGGCGCGGCCGGCTTCCTTGGCCTCGCGCAGCTTGGTCAGGGCCCGGTGGTACGCGCCGGCGCTGGGCATCAGTGGGGCGCCCTTGTCGCCGGCCATCTCCTCGGTGTGGTGCAGGACCTGGAAGGTGGGGGTGAAGCCCAGTTCCTCGCTGAGGTCGAGCATGTAGTCGATGTCGTCGAGGTTGTGGCGGGTGAGCACCGTGATGGTCCAGAAGTCGAGCCCCCGCTCGGCGGCGCAGCGCACCCCGGCCATGGTCTTGGCCCAGGAGCCCGCCTCGCGGTTGGCGTCGTGGTGCTCTTCACGGCCGTCCAGGGAGATCATCAGGTGGGACAGGTTGTGCAGCCGATCGGCCCACTTGGGGAAGAGGTAGCCGTTGGTGTCCAGGGTGGTCCACAGGCCGTGGGCCGCGCAGCGATCCACGATGGTGCCGATGTCCTTGCGCACCAGGGGCTCGCCGCCCCACAGCCCCACCCGCAGGCAGCCGCGCTCGGCCAGCAGGTCCACCAGGTCGATGACTTCCCGGGTGGACAGCTCCTTTTGCTTGCGGTTGGGGATGTTGCAGTAGGAGCAGCGGGCGTTGCACTTGTTGGTCACGCTCAGCATCACGTTGAGCGGCGCGCGCCAGCCTGTGGCCCGGTGGCGCAGCGCGCCCAGGCCCATGCCCACCATGGTGGCGGTCTTCATGCGACCTCGAGGCAGGAAGCCCGCACCGCCTCGACCATGTGGCGCAGGTCGCGACGGGTGAGGCGGGGGTGCACGGGCAGGTGGAGCAGGTTGTCGAAGGCCTCGCGCGTGGCGGGGCAGTCGTAGCGCTCGAGCTCGGGGAACAGGGGCGAGCGGGTGATGTCGGACATGTAGCCCACGGTGGTGTCCACACCGCGGCCCCGCAGGGCGTCGGCCAGGGCGTCGCGTGCCGGGTGGTGGACCACGAAGCTCATGTAGATGGCTTCCGCGCCTTCGGGGTAGCTGGGCACGCCGAGGCCCGGCACGTGGGCCAGGTGCTCATCCAGGAAGCGGCCGTTGGACGCGCGGGCGGAGTTGAGGCGCTCGAGCTTGGACAGCTGGCGCAGGCCCACCTCGGCCTGGACCGCCCGGGGGGCCTGGTAGCGGCTGGGATCGGGGGCCTCGGTGTAGCGCACCTCTTCCTCACCGAAGCGGTCATGGATGGGGTCCTGGCCCAGCTTGTTGCCCAGCACGACAGCTGGATGCACCGAGTAGGGGTAGACCCACTTGTGGGTGGCCACCATCATGGCGGTGCCCACCATCGCTTCCTTCAGCGCCTTGCCGATGGGGCGTGGCTCGGCGGCGGCCATCTGGCGTCGCAGGGTGGCGGCCAGCTCGTCGTCGTCGGTGGTGACCATGGCCCCGGACAGGGTGGTCATGTTCTTGGTGAGCCCGAAGGTGTAGTAGGCGGCGTCGCCGAACCCGCCCACCATGCGGCCGGCCAAGCGGGCGCCGGTGGCCTGGGCGGTGTCCTCGATGACCTTGATGCCATGCTTTCGTGCGATCTCGAGGATGCGCGGCATGTCGCAGGGGGTGCCGAACAGGTGGGTGGGCACCACGGCCTTGGTCTTCTCGGTGATGGCGGCCTCGAAGGCGTCGGGGTCGAGCACGTGGGTGTGCAGCCCGATGTCGGCGGGCACCACCTGGATGCCGGCGGCCATGGCGATGCTGGGGATGGCCCAGTAGGTCATGCCCGGCAGGATGATCTCGTCACCGGGCTCGAGGCCCAGGCCCCGCAGCAGCAGCAGGAAGCCGTAGCGGGCGCTCGGCACCATCACCGCGTGCTTGACGCCGATCATGGTGGCGAACTCGTGCTCGAAGCGCCGGATGGCGGCGTGCTCGTCGCCCCGCCGGGTCAGCGAGTGGGCCACGGTGAGGAGTTCGGTGGGCGAAAAGCTCGGGCTGAAGCGTGGAATGCGGGGAGAAAGCACGTGGGCTCCAGGGGTCCTTGGGCAGGGAGGGCACTACCATAGCCGGACGCGCATCCGTGGGGGAGTGCCGACTGGCGCGGAGGTGGCGAGGCGCACGGTGTTGTGGGGCGGCGGCTGGGCCGACTGCGCGCCCTCGGCGAACCAAGTGGGGGGCGACCTCGGGTCGTGGCGGGGTTGGCTCGCGCTGGGGGTGGTTTCGGCGAACCAAGTGGGGGGCGACCTCCCGTCGCTACCATGCTGGTTCGCGCGGGTGCAGGGCCGGCGGGCTCAGGAAACGGTTCGCCACGAACGGGGAAGCTCGCGGTATCCTGACCGTGGCCCCAGCCTCGAGGTCCATCATGCGTCGCTTCCTTCCTTGCCTGCTCGCCCTGCTGCTCGCCCTCCCTGCGAGCGCCCTGGCCCAGACCGTGATCTTCCAGGACGAGATCACCGGCGGCGTGGCCGTGGACGGCAACGGTGTGTCCACCGACTACGACGGCTCTTCCACCTGGTTCTCGGCGGACGAGGACTTCGAGATCACCATCCCGGCCACCGCCACGGTCACCGAGGTCTACGCCATCCTGATCGCCAAGTGGTCGGGCTTCTCGGGGGATCCCACCAACAACGTCGCCATCAATGGGCTGGACCTGTCCTCCGCCACACTGATCGACAGCGCCACCTACACCCGGGTCTACCAGCTGGATCCGAGCACCTACGGCATCACCGCGGCTGGCTCCTACGCCTACGCCGAGACCGGCGCGGCCGACTCCGGCTACAACGGCGGCGCGGGGGTGAGCGGCACGACTCTCGTAGTGCTCTACGAGGACACCACCCTGGCCAATGCGCGCCACGTCACGGTGGCGGTCGACGATTTGTACTCCACCGACTCCACCGTGATCACCGGCCTGCCCACCGCCAGCCTCGACGCCGAGGGCGTGTTGTCCATCGGCATGTTCTGGGAGTGCTCCAACGAGCAGAACACCACGGTGTCTGTGGATGGCACCTCGCTGTCGGCCTACGCGGGCGGGCGCGACGACGGACAGGACTTCGACGTGTCCTGCGGCAGCCAGGACTGGAACAGCCTGATCACCCAGGGCTCCTTCGGCTACGACGACAGCGGCCTCCTGGTTGGCGTGGACGGCGACGATCCCGACTACGAGCCCGGGGGAAGCTCCTCCGACTCTCGCCTGTCCGACGAGCTGTGGACCTTCGCCTACGCCGACGCCGGGGAGATCGAGATCGGCTACTCCGACACCACCAGCGACTCCCGGCTGGAGAGCATCGTGGTGGTCATCGACATGCAGGACGATGACGCCGACGGCGTCGCCGAGCCCAGCGACAACTGCCCCGGGGTCTACAACCCCACCCAGGCCGACAGCGACGGTGACGGCGACGGCGACGCCTGCGACACCTGCACCGACGTGGACGGCGACGGCTACGGCGACAGTGCCTACAGCGCCACCACCTGCTCGGCGGACTGCGACGACAGCGACGCGGCGGTCAACCCCGCCGCCAGCGAGACCTGGTACGACGGCGTGGACGCCGACTGCGACGGCGCGAGCGACTACGACGCCGACGGAGACGGCTACGACCACGACGCCTTCGGTGGCAGCGACTGTGACGACAGCGACGCGGCGGTCAACCCCGCCGCCAGCGAGACCTGGTACGACGGCGTGGACGCCGACTGCGACGGTGCCAGCGACTACGACGCCGACGGCGATGGCTACGACTCCGACGCCTATGGGGGGCTGGACTGCGACGACGGCGACGCGACCGTCAGCCCGGCAGCTACCGAGACCTGGTACGACGGCGTGGACGGGGACTGCGATGGAGCGAGCGACTACGACGCCGACGGGGATGGCTATGACAGCGACGCGCACGGCGGCGCCGACTGCGACGACGCCGTGGTGTCCGTAAACCCCAGCGCAGCCGACGCCCCCTACGACGGCGTGGACAGCGACTGTGACGGCACGAGCGACTACGACGCCGACGGTGACGGCTTCGACAGCGACGCCTACGGCGGCGTCGACTGCGACGACAGCGACGCCGCGGTCAACCCCGCGGCCACGGACACCTGGTACGACGGCGTGGACAGTGACTGCGACGGAGCCAACGACTACGACGCGGACGGCGACGGCTACATCGCCGACGGCTACGGCGGCGCCGACTGCGACGACGGCGACGCCACCGTCAACCCCGGCGCGGCCGAGACCTGGTACGACGGCGTGGACA
>CAZHIK010000473.1:0-7248 GCA_964532635.1 uncultured Enterobacterales bacterium | reverse complement strand
AACGGCAGGACCGGGCCGGAGGCCAGGTAGACCGTGGTGGACCAGGGACCGTCGCCGTCACCCAGGCGGTGGCGCCAGGCGAGCTGCAGCTCCGAGGAGGCCGGGTGCAGCCGTGCGGGGCTGGAAACGCTCCAGGTGTCGGTAGTGGACAGGCCCCAGTTGCCCCCCGGCCAGCCGCCGACGGATATGCCGCGGCTTCCGATGTGGGCGCGGTAGGCCTCTTCGGGCAGCCGCATGGCCACCGAGTCGGCCTGGACGGGGCCTGTCAGCGCCAGGAGCAACATGGGGATCAAGGCCACTCGACCCCCTCGATGCCGTCGCCGTCGATGCGCTCGGCCGCGTCGGTGTCGTCTTTCAGCTCGGCGTCCAGCCAGGAGTCCAGGGCGTGCTGGGCGTGCTGGCGGATGGTGTCGAGATCGCCCTCGAGGGGGCCGTCGTCGGCCAGGTCGGCGGGCGAGTTGTCGTCGCACCAGGCGAAGTGGTTCATGCCCTGGACCACGCCGAAGCGAGGCGGGTCCGGGAAGACCTCGAGGTTGGCCTGCATCTCGTCGGGAGAGACGGACCCATCGGTCTCCCCCGCCAGCCCCAGCACCGGGCGGCCGGCTTGGGCGGACAGGTCCGCGTCGGGCCCGCCCGCCGGGAAGCTGGCCAGCAGCGCGAGCCCCCGAATGGAGGGCTCGTCCTGCCAGGCCATGGTGCCGACCACACCCCCCAGGCTGTGACCCACCACGGCGGCGGGTCCGTCGGCTTCACCCATCCCGGCCAGGGTGTGCGGCTCCTGGGTGAGTCGCTCGTAGTGGTCCAGTGCGATCGAGCTGTTGGCGGGCTCGAAGATGGCCAGGTCCATGGCGTGCTCCGGGAGCACGACCACGTAGCCGCGGCTGGCTGTGTGGGCGGCCAGCCAGTGGTAGCGCTCGCGGGAGACCAGGCCGCCGTGGACCAGCAGCACGGTGGGGTAGGGGGCCTCGGTCAGGTCGGGGCTGCGGTCGTCGAGGGCCGGGTAGACGATCGAAAGCTCGATGGCGTCCCGCAGCCGGGCCTGGGCCCAGCTGTCCACGATGGCCGCGCCGTAGGGCCCGTCGGTGCCCTCGAGGCCGTCGCGCGCGGCGTCGGGTGCCAATAGCAGCTCGGGGGCTGTGATGGACACACAGCCGGTGAGCAGCAGGGGGATGAGGAGGGTGGCTGGCATGGGGCGTGTGTATCAAGAAACGAAGGGTTGGAGGCAGCGCGATGGCTCTGGAGGTCCACGTCGTGGTATCGGAACTCCCATGGGTCACAAGCTCACTCCCAAGGTCATCCTCGAGGGCACCCGCCTCACCCACAAGACGGAGATCGCCTTCGAGCTCAACCAGCTGCCGCGCTTCGTGGGGCCGCGGAAGTACCGCTACCACTCGCCGCTCATCTCGGGGGAGTGGTGCGCCTTCACCAACCACCCCTGGGGCCGCGGGCTGATAAACTTCGAGGCGCACGAAGAGTCCCTGGCCATGGAGACCTACGGGGCCTGGGCCCGGATCTTCGAGCTGCAGCGCTACTACTCGTGGACCGTGGACCGCTTCCACCTGAGCACCCGGGTCTATCAGCAGCTGCACCACGGCCGACACTACGACTTCGGCTGGCTCGAGGACCGGCTGCTTCCGCTGAACTTCCGGGTGGTGCTCTGCACTCGCCGTGATGATTCCTTCGAGGCCGCCCGGGAGGAGCGCCTGAAGGTCAGCGGCAACCCGAGCCAGTACGACGACCTCGAACCCTTCCGTCGCGAGCAGGCGCTGTTCCGCGAGCTCGCCGCCGCCAGCCGGCTGCCGGTGTTCGAGCTGGACATCACCGACCGTGAGCCCGTCCAAGCCGCCGAGGCCATCGCCGCTTGGCTCGACGAGACCGGGGGGCTGTGGATGGAGGGCTAGCCCGGCCTCTTCGCGGCTCGCCCGGCCCGCCAGCTCCCCACCGCGATCAACGCGCACCCCGCGATCAGGCAGGCGTCCGCCACGTTGAAGACCGGCCAGTGGTGCAGGTGGATGAAGTCCACCACGTGGCCGCGGAACAGCCGATCCGCGTGGTTGCCCAGACCGCCGGCCAGGGCGATGGCGTAGCCCATGGCCTCGACGGGGCCGGGGCGCCGGCGGATCAGGATCCATGAGAAGCCCACGATGAGCCCGAAGCCGGTGGCCAGCAGGAACACCCTGCGCGCGCCTTCGGGAATCCAGCGCAGCAGGCCGAAGGCCATGTCGGTGTTCTCGGCGTAGGTCAGGTCCAGCACGCCGGGGACCACCTCGAGTGCGGGCCCGCTGGACAGCTGGCAGACGGCGGCGGCCTTGGTGGCGTGGTCGCAGCCCACCAGGCCGAGGACCACCAGGATCAGGAGCATCAGGGACAGACGACGGGCCATGGCTCTTCCTCCGAGGCCCACCGACCCCCGGGGGCGGCCCGGGCTTCCTGCAGGCCACGGTTTTGTCACCAGCTGTCAACCGCTGCCATCGCTGGGGTGTCGAGGTTCCCAAGGGGTACAGGAGGCAGCTATGACGCACGAGACCATCCTCAATCGCTTCATCCTGGGCTCGCTGCTGGTGGGCAGCTGGGCCTCGGCCACCTGCCGGGACATCGTCCACGCCGAGCCCGCGGTCGGCTTTGCGGTGGTCGATACCGGCCAGAGCGGCTGCTACGGCGATCGCGGCCCCATCGTCTGCCCCCGTGAAGGCCGCCGCTTCCACGGCCAGGACGCCCAGCACAGCGGGCTACCCATGACCTACCAGGACAACGGCGACGGCACGGTCACCGATCTGAACACCGGCCTGATGTGGCAGCAGACCCCGGGTGACAAGCTGAGCTGGGATGAGGCCCTCGCCCAGGCCGAGACCCTCGACCTTGCCGGTCACGATGACTGGCGCCTGCCCACCATCAAGGAGCTGTACTCCCTGATGGACTTCGACGGCGTGACCGGCCACTCGGCGAGAGACAGCCGCCCCTACCTGGACACCTCGGTGTTCGACTTCGAGTACGGCAACGCGGCGAACCGCGAGCGCTTCATCGACGCCCAGTACTGGTCGAGCACGGCCTACAGGGGCACCACGATGGGGGGCAACCACACGGTGTTCGGAGTGAACTTCGCCGACGGTCGCATCAAGGGCTACGGTAGCTTCGATCCCCGCAACCGCAGCCCCAAGCGCATGTTCGTGCGCTACGTGCGCGGCAACCCCGACTACGGCATCAACGACTTGGTGGACCAGGGCGACGGCACGGTCGCGGACCGCGCGACGGGGCTCATCTGGCAGCAGGGCGACAGCGGTGTGGGCATGGAGTGGGAGGGGGCCTTGCGCTACTGCGTGGGGCTGGAGCTGGCCGGACGCGATGACTGGCGCCTGCCCGACGCCAAAGAGCTGCAGAGCATCGCGGACTACGAGCGGTCCCCCTCGGCCACCGACAGCGCTGCCCTGGATGCGATCTTCGACATCTCGGTCATCGCCGATCCCATCGGCGAGCCCACCTGGCCCGCGTTCTGGAGCAGCACCACCCACCTGGACGGGCCCTCCCCCGGCCAGGCCGCGGTGTATGTGGCCTTCGGTGAAGCCCAGGGTTGGATGGCCATGCCCCCCCACAGCCGCAGCAGGCGGCTGCTGGACGTGCACGGCGCCGGCGCGCAGCGCAGCGACCCCAAGAGCGGTGATGCCTCGGCGTTCCCCTACGGGCGTGGGCCCCAGGGCGACGTCATCGTGATCGACAACTTCGCGCGCTGCGTGCGGAAATAGATCCTACTTGGCCGCCCGGGCCTGCTCCGTCAGGCTCGGGTAGTCGGTGTAGCCCCTCTCGCCCGGGGTGTAGAAGGTGGCGAAGTCGGGCTGGACCAGTGGTGCGCCGGACCTCATGCGGTCTACCAGATCGGGGTTGGACAGGAAGGGACGCCCGAACGCGATCAGGTCGCTCTGGCCGCTGTCGAGGTCTGCCTGGGCCCGGTCCCGATCGTAGCCGCCGCTCAGGATCAGCGTGCCGCCGAAGCGCTCGCGGATGGCGGCCACCGTGCTGGGCTCGGGCTTGGGGGTGCCCATGCTGCTGTGGTCCACCAGGTGCACGTAGGCGATCCCGATCTCACCCAACTCCTCCGCCAGGGTGCTGTACTGGGCCTCGATCTCGTCGTAGATGCCCAGGTCGTTGAACACGCCGTAGGGGGACAGGCGGATGCCCACCCGTTCCGCGCCGATGGCCTGCGCTACCGCAGCTGCTGTTGCGATGGCGAAGCGGTTGCGGCGGCTGGGGCTGCCGCCGTAGGCGTCGCTGCGCTGGTTGGCGTAGGGGTTGAGGAACTGGTCGATGAGGTAGCCGTTGGCGCCGTGCAGCTCCACGCCGTCGAAGCCGGCTTGGCGGGCCAGCCGGGCGGCGTGGGCGAACTCACCCACGGCGACCTTGACGTCGTAGCGGCTCATGGCCATCGGCTTCGGGTGGGGCTGGTTGCCGTCGGTGTCGGTGTACATCTCGCCCTTGGCGGCCACAGCGCTGGGGGCGAGCAGCTTGGCGCGTGGCGGCATGTTGTCCGGATGACCGATGCGGCCGGTGTGCATCAGCTGCACGTAGATGTGGCCCCCGCGGTTGTGGACGGCGTCGGTCACCAGCTTCCACCCTGCCACCTGCTCTTGGGTGAACATGCCCGGGATGCGTGCGTAGCCCAGGCCGTTGGGGGAGGGGGCGGTGCCCTCCGTGACGATCAGGCCCGCCCCGGCGCGCTGGCCGTAGTAGGTCGCCATCAGCTCGTTGGGCACATTGTCGATGGCCCGGCTGCGGGTCATGGGTGCCATGACCACGCGGCTGGTCAAGGTGATCGGACCGAGGGTGTAGGGCTCGAACAGGTCGGTGCTCATGGTCGCTCCCGTGTGATGTGTCGACGGGAAGCTGGCCACCGAGTGGAGCGGACGCCTGGAACACGGCCTGGGCCGTGAGCACAGCCACGGATTGGGCCCCAATGCGTTGGCGATCGACCCTAGCGCTTCTCCCTGCAGCTGCGGCTCTCAGCGCTGCAGACCAGGGTGAGCCGCTGGCCGGGGTTGACGTAGACCGAGCGCAGGCGCTGGGCGCTCTTGCCCGACTCGAACTTGGCCATCAGCGTGTAGGTGCCCCGGGGGAGCAGGCCAGCGGACACCTTGGCCCCGGTGCTGGTCTCGAGCCAGACCTGGTCGGTGTCGCCCAGCAGGACGATGGTGCCCTTGTCGGCGGCGGAGGTGCCGCCGGTGTCTTCGGTCGTGGTTGTGTTCGTGTTCGCTGCTACGCGCGTGTTCGTGTTCGTGTTCGTGTTCGTGCTCTGGGCTGTGCCGCCGGCGGGTGGGGGCACCTGGACGACTTCGACCCGGGTGTGGGTACGGCCGGTGTCCTGGGGGCTGGGTCCGTCGTCGCCCCCGCCCAGCAGGAACACACCGCCCACGCCGGCTATGGCCAAGAGGCCCACGCCCACCAGGCCGAGCACCAGGATGCCGGCCAGGGCGAAGATCCACATGGGCGGCCCCTTCTTCTCGGGGGGCGGTGGTGGCGGTTTCTCCTCGGGCTGCTCCTCGGGGACCTCGTCGATGTCCCAGTCTTTGGGGTCAGGCTCGGGCTCGGGCTCGGGCTCCGGCTCGGGAGGAGGGGCCTCGGTGACCGTGCCCGCCTCGGTGATGGTGCTGCCCACCAGGGGGTCATCGGCATCCTCGGAGGAGTCTTCCAGCAGCGCTGGCACCTGCTCGCTGGCCCAGTGCAGCAGCCGCTCGGTCTCCGGCGGCAGGTTGCGATGGATCTCCCAGCAGCTGTGCTCCACCTCGCTGGCTGTGGGCCGGTAGGTTGGGTCGTATTCCAGCATCTGCCGTAGCAGGGTGATGAGCCCCTCCGGGAAGCCCCGATCGGCGATCTGGCCCAGGCGCTCCTCGAGCAGCTTGGTGTGCGCTTCCTCGAAGGGCGGGCGCTGGCCGAAGGGGATGCGGGCTACCAATTCGTAGAGCACGACCCCCAGGGAGTAGACGTCCACCGGGGGCTCGTCGTCGCTCATCTCCCGCTCTTCTTCGTCGAGCATGCGCAGCATCCGCTCGGGGGCGGTGTAGCCGCGGGTGAAGCTGAACCGGGCCTCGGTCACGGACTCGCGGGTGGAGAAGTCGGCCTTGGCGATGCCGAAGTCCAGCACCTTGACCTCGCCCTTGGCCGTGAGCTGGATGTTGGGCGGCTTGATGTCGCGGTGGACGAGTCCCAGGGGTGTGCCGTCGGCGCCAGGGGTGTTGGCGGCGGCGTCCAGGGCCGCGGCGCACTCGCCGATGATCTCGATGGCGGGGCCGACGGGTACGGGCTCCTCTTCCAGCAGACGGTCCAGGCTCACGCCGGGCACGAACTCCATCACCAGGGCCCACCGACCGTTCAGCTCGATCAGGCCGTCGACGTGCACGATGGCGCGGTGGCGCACCAGGCCCAGCACCCGGGCTTCATCCCGCAGCCGGGCCGCGGCGTCGTCGGCCGCATCGCCCACCAGGGTGTCGTGCAGCACCTTGAGCGCCACTTGCTTGCGGAAGCCTCCAGCACCCAGCATGTCCGCCAGGTAGACCACGCCGAAGCCGCCACCGCCCAGGCGGTGCTTGATGAGATAGCGCCTTCCGATCTCCTGCTCTGTGCTCATTCCAGGCTCTCCCGGCCGCGAGTCGCCGGGGAAACGCTACCACGATCACTCCGGGATGTCGGGGTGGCGCCCGGGCCACGGCCAGTCCAGCACCGGGTACCAGCGGATCTGGGCGATGGGCTGCGGGGTCGGGTACAGCAGCGCCGAGATGGGCAGCTGAATGCCCAGATCCATCACCAGCCAACCCCGGCGGACCGGCGTGTCCGTGCGGATCAGCAGCCGGGTGGAGATGGGCACGCCCTGGTCGGCCACCAGCTCCAGCTCACCTACGAAGCCCAGGGGGCCGTAGATGTGGCGGGTGAAGGCCGCCGCGAGGTCGATGGTGGGGTAGGCGTTGCCGATGTCGGAGTCGAAGATGCCGTCGAAGCCGTGGCCCCAGCGGGCGCCCAGGTAGGCGCGGGTGGTGAGGTTGAAGCCCTCCGAGGCCCATAGACCGTGAAGGCTCGCGCCCAGCTCATTGCAGGGCTGGGTCTCCCTGGCCAGGCTGGCCCAGGACTGTCCCGCGTAGTCCGCACGGCTCGTGGGGACGGCGGCCTCGACACCCATCTGGAAGTGCTGCCGCTCCGACCACGTCGAGATTCCCAGGCGGAGCTGCCCCGGGTGACGGTAGCTCCAGCGCTCGTTTTGTCCCCAGG
>CAZHIK010000472.1:0-7256 GCA_964532635.1 uncultured Enterobacterales bacterium | reverse complement strand
GTCTACGTCTCGGCCCTGCTGGTGCAGGATCCCCACGCCCTGGGCGATGGAAGCTGGCTGCCAGGGCGGGCCCACGGTGTCGCTTCGATCCACGTGCGGCCCGAGCGGCACCAGGCCAGCCTCACCATGACCCTTCCCGACGAGGTGGCACCGCGGAGCACCCTGCCCGTGGAGCTGGACCTGCGCGGTGCCGAAGGTCCGACCTGGGTGAGCGTGGCCGCAGTGGACGAGGGCCTGATCTCCCTCACCGGCCATGCCGTGCCCGATCCCCTGGCCAGCCTGTTCACGAAGCGTGCCCTGGGCGTGGAGACCTTCGAGACGGTGGGCTGGTCCCTGGCCCTCCCCTCGCTGCCCACCACCGACGCGGTCGGCGGTGACGCCGCAGGTCGTCGCGGCCGGGTTCAGGCGGTGAAGCCTGTGGCCCTGTGGTCCGGGCTGGTACAGCTGCCGGCCTCCGGGCGGGCCCGGGTGGAGCTTCCCCTGCCCGCCTACCGCGGCGCCCTGCGGGTGGTGGCCGTGGCCGCAGGTCCAGCCCAGGTCGCCACGGCCCACGGCAGCGTGCCCGTGCGGGAGCCGCTGATGGTGCAGGCCAGTCCTCCACGCTTCCTGCTGGAAGGAGATCTCGCCAGCGTTCCCGTCGCGGTGCACAACCTGGGTGAGGAGACGACCGACGTGGCCCTCACGCTGCGGATCGAGGGGCTCGGCCGCGATGACGAAGAACCGGCCCCCCTGCGCCTGGGCGGGGAGCACGAGCGCGCGGTCGCGCTCCCGCCCGGTGCCCGCACCGAGTTGACCACCGAGCTGGTCGCCACCGGCTCCGAGGGCGGGGCGCAGCTGCGGGTGGACGCCCGCGGATCCGGCCTGCACAGCTGGGAGCTACTCACGCTTCCCGTGGGCTCCACTCGGCCCCAGGAGCAGCGCAGCCAGCGGGTGCTCGTACACCCAGGGAGCACCGAGCTGGGCTCTCTGCTCACGGGCTGGCACCGCCACGAGACCGAGCTGTTCCTGACCCACAACCCCTACGCCGACGCCTTGTCCCAGCTGGGCAGACTGCTGCACTACCCCTACGGCTGCCTGGAGCAGACCAGCTCCCAGACCCGCGCCCTGCTGGCCCTGGGGCCGATGCTGGAGCAGCTCGAGCCCGACTTGGCCGCCACCAAGCCCCTGGATCAGTGGGTCCAGGACGGCGTGGATCGGCTGCAGCGGATGCAGACCTGGGGCGGAGGCTTCGGCTACTGGCCCGGAAACCACACCCCCGCCCCCTGGGCCAGCGCCTACGCCACGCATGCCCTGTGGGACGCCCGACAGGCCGGCTACCGCGTCCCGGACCAGGTCATCGACGACGGCCTGGCCTACATGGCCCGCGTGGTGGAGGGCGAGGACCGCGCGGCTACTGCCTACGCCCACTACGTGCTGGCCCTGGCCGGGCGCGGCCTGCCCGCCAAGGCCCGCGCCGCGCTCCCGGACACCTCCGATAGCGCCCAGCGCTACCAGCTGATGGCAGCGGTTCACCTGTCCGGGGACCTCCGCTACGCCGAAGTGCTGCGAGAGCTGGAGCCGTTTCTCCAGCGGCCAAGCAGCCCGGGCTATCGCGGCTTCGCCTCGGCCTTGCGGGACCAGGGCATGGTCCTGGCGGCGTTCCGCTCGCTGTTCGGTCACGACGCCTCCGGCACGCCCCTGGCCGATGTGGTGGCCGCAGGGCTGCGCGGTCGCGGCGCCGCGGGGGCGACCACCCAGGAGCTGGCCTGGGGCCTGATGGGCCTGGCCGCTTCGGTGGGAGAAGAGCTCGCTGTCGAGGTGAAGCCCGAGCTGCTCTTGGCGGACGAGGCCATAGAGAGCATCGAGCCTGGACGCTGGGCTGTGGCCGGCAGCGACGCGCCTCTCGACCTGCGCCTGCAGGCCCCCGACGCACTGCCCCAGGGCCTGTACCTGGTGCTCGACAGCCGAGGCGAGCGGGCGGATGGCCACGAGCCCATCAGCCAGGGCGCCTTCATCGAGCGCAGCCTGCTGAGCGAGGTGGGTGAGCCCCTGGACGCTCAGGACCTGCGCGTGGGACAGCTGGTGTACGTGCGACTCGGGATCAGCAGCACCCTGGGCCGTCAGCCAAGGGTGGCCCTTGTGGAGCGCCTACCTGCCGGCTGGGTGATCGAAAACCCCGCCCTCGACGGTGCGGGCCTGCCAGCGTGGGCAGCCGAAGACACGCTGTGGGAGATCGAGCACCGCAACATCCGCGACGATCGCATCGAGAGCTTCGGCACCCTCGAGGCCCACAACACCAGCCTGATCTACGCCGCCCGGGTGGCCACCGCCGGGCGCTTCACCTGGCCGGGGGCCGTGCTCGAGGCCATGTACGATCCTCGGGTGCGGGCGCGGACCGAGCCCACCCCTGTGCGGGTGCGTCCCGCCCAAGGCGCGGGGTTGCTGTGAGCCCCTCGGTGCCGGCCTGGCAGCGCTTCGCGCTGGCGTTGGCCGGGGCGCTGCTGTGCTTGGGCGCCCTGCCCTGGCTGCTGCCCTTGCCGGCGCGGTTGAGCGAAGCGCCCTCCACCACCGTGCACTACCGCGACGGCAGCTTGGCCTGGGCCGGGCTGGCCCCCGACGACCGCTGGCGCCTCGAGACCCGCCTGGAACAACTGGACCCCGCCTACATCGAGGCACTGATCCGCTACGAGGACCGACGCTTCCGCTGGCACTCGGGCGTGGACCCCCTGGCCGTGGTGCGTGCAGCGGGCCAGGACCTGTGGAGCGGGAGGGTGGTGAGCGGCGCGTCCACCATCACCATGCAGCTGGTGCGAGTGCTCGAGCCGCGCCCGCGCACCATCGGCTCCAAGCTCATCGAGGCTGCCCGCGCGCTGCAGCTCGAGCTGCGCCTGTCCAAGGACGAGATCCTCGAGGCCTACACCACCTTCGTGCCCTACGGCCGCAACCTCGAGGGCGTGCAGACCGCCAGCTGGGCCCTGTTCGGGCACGCCCCCGACGCGCTGACGGCCGAGGAGATCGTCACCCTGCTGGCCATCCCCCAGGATCCCTGCGACCGCTACCCCCGACCAGGGAGCGAGGAGCGCCTGCGCAGCGCCCGCCTGCGAATCACCGAGCGCCTGCTGTCCAGCGGGCTGCTCGCAGAGGACGCTGCCGAGGCCCGCGCCCTGATGGCGCGGGTGGCCTTCGGCCCGCAGCCCGCCCGCCTGCGCCCTCTACCGCGCAACCTGCCCCATGCCGCGATGTGGATGCGAGGCCAGGCACCGGAGCAGGTCGTGCTGGCCAGCACCATCGAGCGGGACCGCCAGCGAGCGGTGGAGGCCATCCTGACCAACCACCGCGCCACCCTGCGCACCCAGGGCATCCACGATGTGGCGGTGGTGGTGGTGGACCACCGCGACGGGAGCATCCGCGCGCTGGCGGGGGGCTTCGACTTCCGCGGCTCGCGCAGTGGCGCCCAGATCCCGGCCTTCGCCCAGCCCCGCTCCCCCGGCTCCACCCTCAAGCCCTTCATCCTTGCGCGGGCCATGGACCGCGGGCTGGCGCTCCCCGAGACCGTCGTGCTCGACCTGCCCCGCCACTACGATGGCTGGACCCCACGCAACTACGACGGCGGCTACCGCGGCACGGTGCGGCTGGACACCGCGCTGCCGCTCTCCCTCAACCTGCCCTTCGTGGCCTTGCTCGAGCGGGTGGGGCTGCAGGACGCCGTAGGTCTGCTGCGCTCGGGCGGAGCCCGCAGCCTCTCCCACGACCCCGCCCACTACGGCCTGTCTCTGGCGGTGGGGGGCGTGGAGCTGACCCCCCTCGAGCTGGCGGAGCTGTACGCGACCCTGGCCCACGATGGGGGCCATCGCCCCCTCCGCTGGCGGCGGGATCGGCCGCGCAGCCCGGTCGAGCCCCTGATCTCCGTCGGCGCGAGCTGGTTGACCCGGCGCGCGCTGTCCCAGCTGGACCGACCAGACTTCGCGGCCCGGGCGGAGCTGGACGCTGGGCCCTCCCCCTTTCACTTCAAGACGGGCACCAGCGCCGCAAACCGAGATGCCTGGGCAGCGGGCTCCGGCCCGAGCCTCACGGCGGTGGTCTGGCTGGGCAACCTGGACGGATCCGGGAGCGAGCACCTCGTGGGAGGCAGGGTGGCCGCGCCGCTTCTGTTCGACCTGCTCGAGGCCCTCGAGGGTCCACAGCCGGCCCCAACTCGGCCCGTTCCCACCGAGGCCTTGGTGGTTGTCCGCGTCTGCCCGCTCTCGGGACTTCCCGTCGGCCCCCACTGTCCTCACGCCGACGTGGCCCAGGCACCAGCAGGCTCGGCCCCCGCGATCTCCTGTCCCCTGCACGTGGAGATCGAGCTGGACACTGCAACGGGGGAGCGCGTGGGCCCCGGCTGTCGGCAAGGCCGGGAGACTCGCCGGGAGACACGAGTGATCCAACCCCCAGCGCTCCGACACTGGCGAGCCGCACAGGGCGGCCCCGACCCATCGCTGCCTCCGCTGGCCGCCGGCTGCTCGAGCGCTGACGAGGTGGCCCCCCGCATCGTGCGGCCGCGGGTGGGCGAAGTGGTGATGCTGCTGCCGGACCTCGCCCCCGAGCAGCAAGAGCTGCCGCTGATGGCCGAGGTCGACCAGCCTGGCGGCACGCTGTGGTGGTACGTGGACGGCCACCTGCTGGACCGCGTGGATGCTGACAGCCGAGCATGGTGGACGCCCAGGCCGGGGCGCCACGAGCTGGTGGTGCTCTCGTCTGGGGGGATGGGCGCCCGGCGCTGGGTGGAGGTGCGGGGCGGGAGCTGAACTGTTCCCGGGGGGCCGTTCGCGTCAGAGGTGATCCACGTCCTCTGCTGTCCACCAGTTCCCGCTTTCCGCCAGGCTCCGCGCCCGATAGTGAAAGGGAGATATCACCTCCCCGAAACCACCCCTGGAGAGCCCCATGTCCGACGACGCGGTCAACATCACCCCCGGAATGCAGCTGTACGTCGACAAGGCCGCCAAGTACCTGGCCGAGCGTGACGACTACATCAAGAACGTGGTCAAGAAGTGGCGCTTCGACACCATCTCGGTGCACGGCCTGTACTCGGTCAAGGAGGCCATCGAGGACTACCAGGGCGCCATCATCGAGCCCATCTTCATGTCCTCGTCCCAGGGCTATCGGGACTCCGACGAGATGGCCGCGGCCCTGGCCTACATGATCCCCACCTGGTGCTACTCCCGCATCGCGAATCCCAGCACCTACTACTACGAGTGGACCATGGCGCTGCTCGAGTCCTACGGGTTCGACGGCGACACCTCCTGCTGCTCCACCTCCTCGGGCATGGCCGCCATCATGACCGCGGTGCACCCCTTCCTGATCCACACCGGCGAAGATGCCTTCCAGAAGCGCAACTTCGTGGCCACCGCCCAGTGCTACGGCGGCACCTTCCAGCACTTCACCATGCGCTTGCAGCACGAGCGCAACATCGAGTGCCGCTGGGTGCTCGATCCCACCGACCTGAACGAGTGGGCCAGCAAGATCGACAAGAACACCCGCTTCCTCTACGGCGAGCTGCCGTCCAACCCCCAGCAAGGCTTCTTCGACATCAAGGCCGTGGCGGATCTTGCCCACAGCCACGAGATCCCCCTGATCTGCGACTCCACCGTGGCCACCCCGGCCCTGCTGCGGCCCATCTGTCACGGCGCCGACATCGTCGTGCAGTCCGCCACCAAGACCTTGACCAGCTCCGGCTTCGGCCTGTGCGGCGCGGTCATCGCCCGCAAGAACCTGGTCTCCAAGTTCTCCGAAGACGCCCTCAAGGAAGACTTCGCGCTCAACGTCAAGTACCTGACCAACCGCGACTTCGGCCCCAACCTGCACCCCATGCAGGCCATCATGACGCTCAACGACATGCGCACCCTGCGCTCCAAGGTCGACATGATGTCCCGCTCCACCATGCAGGTGGCCGAGTTCCTCGAGCGCCACCCCAAGGTCGAGAGCGTCCAGTACCTGGGCCTGCCCAACCACCCGCTGCACGACCTGGCCAGCCGCTACATGTGGCTGGTGGATGCCGAACACGACCAGCAGTACGGCAAGCCGGTCAACCGCTACGGCCACCTGATGTCGTTCTGCGTCAAGGGCGGCGCCGAAGACACCCGCAAGTTCTTCGACGGGCTGCAGCGCATCTGGCGCGCCACCGACCTGGGCCGCATCAAGTCCGTGGCCACCATCCCCGCCATCTCCACCCACCAGCAGCAGGGCGAGGAAGGCAGAGAATTGGCCGGAATCCCGGCCAACATGGTGCGGCTGTGCGTGGGTGGTGAACACCCCGATGACATCATCGGCGACCTCGACCAGGCGCTCCGCGGGATCGACAAGAAATAGTCTTCCCCCAATGTAGGGGCGGGGTTCATCCCCGCCCGCTAGCACCCCAACGCGTCCCACTCCGCGGCGTTGTTCGACACATCGCACTCGTCGAACAGCCCGTCGGGGTCCACCCGCAGCCGCAGCCCCTCGCTGCCGATGTCCCCACGGGTCAGCTCCAGCTCGAGGCCGGGGCTGGACCAGCCCGGGGCCAGATCGTCTGGAGACTCGACGGCCTGCAGCAGGGTCTCCACCCCATCGTCCACCCGTGACACGGCGACGACGATGGGCCCGTGGGCGGTGCTGGCGCCGTGGTTGGCCACGGCGAACGACAGCTTCACCGTCGAGCTGTCCACACAGCCGGTCCAGCAGGCGTCGGTGACCTCGACCGCGAGGTCCGTGGCGGGCTGCCCCCCGGCCGGCCGGGCCCGGTAGACCCCCGGGTCGTCCCAGAACGGCGCGGGCAGCGCCGGCACCGAGCCGTCGGCCAGGATGTTGGTGGTCGCGAAGTCGTAGGCGTGCCAGCTGGTTCCACCGCGGGGCCAGGAGTCGTCGGAGGCGCCGATGGCCGTGACCCCCAGCCAGCCGTCTTCGTCCACGCTGTACATCATGCTCGAGGCCACCAGGATCTCGGCCGAGCCGTCGGCGTCCACATCGACCACCGTGGGGTGCTCGATCCCCGTGATGCTCTGGTGCTCCTCGAAGCTCACCAGGACCTCGCCGGTGGCGCCGTCCAGGATGTAGAAGGCGCTCTCGTCGGCGTACAGCAGCTCGTACGCCCCATCGCCCTCGAAGTCGAAGCCCGAGCAGGCCGAGCGGGTGGAGGTGTCGTCGAAGCGGTCGTGCCACAGCGCCGTGCCGTCCACCTCGAGCACCTGAAGCACCTCGCTGTAGGTGTAGGCCAGCTCCATGGCGCCGTCGCCGTCGAAGTCGGCGGCGCAAGGGGGGCT
>CAZHIK010000471.1:0-7317 GCA_964532635.1 uncultured Enterobacterales bacterium | reverse complement strand
GGCCGCCAAGGACAGGGCGTCGTCATCGACGACCAGGATGGATGCGGGTCTCATGCGTCCTCCTGGGCGGGTAGCAGGATCTCGAAGCGGGCGCCGCCGTCGGCGTCTGGACGGTAGCTGAGGGTGCCGCCCTGGGCGGCGACCAGCTCCTGGCTGACGGAGAGGCCCAGGCCGGTGCCCTTTCCGGGATCCTTGGTGGTGAAGAAGGGATCGAAGAGATGTGGGGCCACGTCATCCGGAACGCCGGGCCCGGTATCCTCCACCGCGATCATCACCCGAGGTCCGAGCTCGCGGGATTCGCAGCGGGAAGCGGAGACAGAGATGTGACCGTAGCCGTCCATGGCATCCAGGGCGTTGACCAGCAGGTTGACGAGCACCTGCTGGGTGATCCCGGCGTCGAGGACGACGAGGGGAAGCCCAGGTTCGATCCGGGCTTCGAGCTCGATGGCGCGGACCCGGTGGTCGTAGCGCATGAAGTCGATGGCCTGGTGGATCACCTCCGCGGCGTCCGTCGGCTCCAGGTCCAGGCTGCGCTCGGCGGAGTAGCTGAGCAGCTGCCCGATGACCTTGTCGATGCGGCCCAGGGCCTAGTCGAGCAGCGCCGAGTAGCGCTGCGCCTGGCTGGGATCTTCTCGCAGGCCCTCGAGGAACTGGCGGGCTGCGTGCAGCGGATTGCCGATCTCGTGGGCGACGCCGGCCGAGAGTTGCCCCACCACCGCCATGCGCTCGGCCTGCACGACCAGGCGATTGGCGGCGTCGATCTGGGCCTGCTTGTGGTCCAGCCGCTGGACCATGTCAGCGAACGAGCGGGCGAGCCGGCCCAGCTCGTCGCCGGGACGGACCGACGGGATCTGGACCGCCTGGTCGGTGCCTACCTGCTCGGCGGCCGACGCCAGTGCGCGCAGGGGCTTGGTGACCAGGTGGGCAGTGAGCACGGACAGCAGCGCCGCGAGCAGCGCACCGCCGGCTGTGTGGGCCATCACCAGGTGGCTCTGCCGGGCGGCCTCCTCGCGGATGCGGCCCTGGTGCAGGCCCACGTGCACGGTACCCAGCCGACCCTCGATGAGCTGGCCTGCCAGATCGTGGATCTCGCCTTCTGCCGTGTTGAAGGCGATCTCGTCACCAGGATGGGCCCGCGGAGTCTCGAAGATCCGCACCAGGTCGGTGGGAACGCCGGATGGAAAGCTCGACGCCATGAGCTGCCCCGTCGCGTCGATGATGGCGACGTAGGCGATGTCCTGACGTGCAGAGATGTCCTGCACGACCAGGTCGAGGGCGGCGAGGTCCCGTCGCACGGCTTCAGGAGTTGAGCGTTGCACCAGCTCGGAGACCATGGCGTCCGAGCGCCTGTGGAGTTCTTCCTCGAAGCTGATGGACACGGTGCCGTGGATGAACAGGGCCAGCGACAGGCCCGTGATGAGCACCACCGTGGTGACGGGGATGGCGAAGCGGGCTCGGATGCCCAGGATGCGTGGTCGGGCGCCGCTCATCGAACGCCGTCCTCATCCAGCACGGCCAGGAAGCGGCGGGCGGAGTCGTACAGTCCTGCTGGGGGCTCCACGAAGCGATCCACATTCAGCTGCTCGAGCATGGCCCGGCCCGCCTCGCTGTCGTCCAGGGAGGTGAGGGCGGCGAGCAGCTCCGCTCGCAGGGTGGGGTCGATCCTGGGGGACACCAGCACCGGCGGGGCACCGAAGGGCTCGGACCGCTCGAAGACCCGCAGCTTCTCCATCAGCTCGGGCTCCTCTTGGGAGTAGTGGCCGAAGACCACGCTGTTCACGCAGCCTCCGTCCAGCTCGCCGCGGGCCAGCAGGTGGAGCAGCACGTCGTGGCCTTCCACCTGGACGGTGCGCCCGAAGTGTCGCTCGGGGCTGGTCCCCAGCTGGGCCAGGCGGGCCTCGGTGTAGGCATGTCCGGTGAAGCTCAGGATGTCGGTGAAGCCGAAGCTCGAACCCTCGAGGTCTTCGAAGCCGTCGACGTCACGGTGGCGTTGGGTCAGGCACACCGCGCGGTAGTGGGGTGTGCCGTCGATCACCGGGACGACCAGCAGCTCGAGGCCCTCGCCGTTGAGCAGCCAGGGCCCGGAGCAGACGAAGGCCAGGTCCACCGCACCGTTCCGTGTCAGCTCGTTGATCTCGTGGTAGGTGCCCCGCTGCACGTAGGAGGTGGGGTGCTCGAGGCGCTGGGCGAGCCAGGTGACCACCGGGTTGTAGTGCTCGAAGGAGGACACCGCGCTGAGGACCGGGGAGATGCCCACCCTGAGATGCTCCGGATCGGCCTTGGGCTGGACCGCGGCCTGGAGGGGGGGCTCCAGGCTCACGTAGGGCAGCTCGTCGTGGTCGCTGCAGGCAGCGGAGAGCAGGATGAACAGGGTCGCGAGAGGTCTCATTGGCCAGCTCCATGGCAGGAGTCCGCACACCCGAAGGATGCAGGGAAGCCCATATTCGCGACATGGCAACCCAGACAGGCGCTTTCGCCGAGCTCGTGTACCAGCTCACGGTGTTCGATCCGGATCTCGGCGCTGTGGGGGTAGGCAGGGTGACAGTCGCCGCAGGCCACCTCGGACAGCCCGCCGGTGAAGTCCTCGCCGTGGCAGCTCCCACCGCAGCTGGTGTTGCCCTCGGATCGGGCCGTCAGGCCGTGGTTCCGGGGCAGGGACCAGGCGTCCTGGTCGAAGCCGGTGTCCCTGGTGATGCGCCCGGTGCTGTGGGGGTAGAGCGCGTGACAGTCGAAGCAGGCGTCGGCGAAGGTGGAGCCCTGCCAGTCGGCGCCGTGGCAGCGTGCGCAGCCGGCGGGATCCGCGTGGGCCCTGGGGCCGTGGATCCCAGGCTCGCGGAAGGTCACCCGGTGGGGGTAGTCCTGGTGGCAGTCGCGGCACGCAGCTTCCTCCTGGCCCGCCGGTCGCGCCTCGCCGGTGCCGTGGCAGGCAGCGCAGCGGAAGCCGTCGTCGGAGCCGGCGCCGCCGTGGGCGTCGGGCTCGGCGAAGCCCTCGGGGTGGGGGTAGTCGGGGTGGCAGGCGCGGCAGCTGTCCACCATGCGGATGCGTTGGTCCGAGCGGTGGCACTGGGCGCAGCCGTCCGGGCTGGCGAGCCACGGGGCGCCGTGGAGCGCGCCGGCCTCGAAGCCTTCGGGATGGGGGAAGGTGTAGGCCAGGCCCTCGGGGGTCGGCTGTGGCGCGACCGTGCCGCAGCCGAGCAGCAGCGCAGCGACCAGGACGAGGGGGCGTGGTGTGGGGGTGGTCATCGCAGCAGCGGGTCCTCGATGCGCTGTGGGGCCGCGTCGGCCTGGACGATCCCCAGGACGCTGCTGGGTGGCAGGAAGTCCTGGAAGTGGCAGTGGCGGCAGTCGAACTGGCGCAGGTGTTCGCCCCGCACGGTCAGGTCCTCGTGGCAGGCCGTGCAGTTGTCGTCGCGGGCGAAGAAGTCATGAAAGCGGTTGGGCTCGCTCCCGTGGCAGTCGATGCACTCGATGACTCCTGGGCCGAAGCCAGCTTCGTGGGCGGTGGGGCCGTGCTGCTCCAGCCGGCGTGGGTGCTCGGGGGCGCCGCCCAGGCCGCCGCGGGCCTCGCCCGGATCGCGGGTGGTGGCGAGCATGTGCAGCCTGTGGGCCGGAGACTCGTCGATGCGCACGATGCGCTCGAAGATGGCCTCGGGCATGGGGGAGGACAGCGCGTGCATGTCCTTGGCCGACGACAGGTGGCAGCTCTCGCAGCTCTGGCTGGGGATGCGGGGCAGCTCGTGCAGGTCTTCGGGGAAGCTGGGGCGCTGATAGAAGGTGTGCAGCAGCGTCTCGGTGTAGTGCAGCAGCGGCACCATGTGGCAGTCGTGGCAGGTGACCACGTCGCCGTGGATGCTGTGGCGCCAGTCCGTCAGGGCGTAGTCGTGGATGTGACAGAGGTTGCAGAACTCTGGCGCGATCCAGGCGTAGCGATAGCCCTCGTAGCCAGCCAGGCCGCCCACGGTGCCCGCCGAGACGAACACCAGCGCGGCGGCGCCGAGCAACGTGCGGTCGATGCCGAACCAGGCGATGGCCCAGCGTCGGGCTCGCCCGGGGGCGCCGAGCCAGTGGCGGATGAGGCCCATCAGTACAGCCCCCCGTGGGGGATGACCGAGGCCAGGAAGAAGCCCTGGAAGACGATGACGCCCACCGTGCCGAAGCCCAGCGCGGCCACGATGGCGAGGAACAGCAGCTTGCGCCTCATTCGCCGTCCTCCTCGTAGAGGTTCCAGTCGCGGCGTTGGTGGCGTTCCCTGATCTCGTCGCGACGCTCGAGATCGTGGAAGTAGCGGTAGACCTCGAGGGCTTCCTCGCCGTGGCAGCCCGAGCAGAAGCCCTCCCAGCCGTCCCGCAGGAAGCTGGACTGGGTGTCGCCCTCGCCGTGGCCGCTGCTACCTCCCTTCTTGGGGCTCCAGACGTGAGGGTTGTGGCAGGTCAGGCAGGTGATGGCGCCCAGTTCGTTGTCGTCGGTGCGGTTGCCGGCGGCGTCGTACAGGGGTAGCTCGCCGCTGTTGTCCCACGGGAGCTTGGCGGTGGTCAGCAGTAGATCCTCGGGGTGCTCGAAGACCTCGACCACGGTGCCGCTCGCGGCGTTTTCCCGCTCGTGGCAGCCCAGGCAGGCCGAGGTGCTGGCGTCCAGCCCCGGGGTGCCGCCGGCTGGGCTCACCAGGCCCTGCCAGCCGCCGCTGTCGTGCATGCCGTGGCAGGCCAGGCAGAACCCTCCGCGCGCCATCGCGTCGCCACGGCGTCCGGACCAGCGGCTGTCGGTGCCGCTCAGATCGTGGTCGGAGCCCTGCATCGGCCGCAGCTCGTCGTGGCATGCCAGGCAGCCCTCGGCGGCGTCGCCGGGCAGGCGCAGCATGGCGTCGTTGGGTCCGTCGGTCACCGAGGCGTGGGGATCGTGGCAGGTGGCGCAGCCCATGGGGCCTTCTGCGCCGGTCGGGAGGCTGCCCTTGGCGCCGACGCTCGGCAGGCGTGCTGGCGCCGGGTTGTCTTCGAAAAGGGGGTGGGCCGCGCGGGGATCGATGGCGATCTCGGACTCGCCTCCGCGCCGGTGGCAGGCCAGGCAGCCGGTGGGATCCTGCTTGGTGCCGCCCTGTCGCTGCAGGGCCGGGCCCAGGGCCTCGTGCAGGTCGTGGCACGCCAGGCAGGCCGTGGCCACGTGGCCTTGGGGCCCGTCGCGCAGGTCGTGCCCGCCGCCGTTCAGCTTGGCCTGGTCTTCGTGGCAGAGCACGCAGCGCTCGTGGTTCTCGAGGGCCATGGTGAGCCAGCCGTCTTCGGGGCTGCGGTGGATGTCGTGGCAGGTCAGGCAGGTGACCTCTCCGCCGCGTCCCAGAAAGACCCCCCGATCGCGCAGGGTCATCGCCGCGTCGGTGTCCTCGAGGGGCTCGCCCACCGGGTGGGTATGATCGCTGTGCTCGGGCCCGACACCCTCGTGGCAGCGCTGGCAGCCACTCATGGCGGCCTCGTCGCTGTCCAGCAACATCTCGCCCACGGCCCCGTGGGGGCTGTGGCAGTCCATGCACTCCACCCGCTCGATCTCGTGGGCGATGGCGCCAGCACCCGCGCGGGCCACGTCCCCCGGCACCTCCCCCAGCAGGTGGCCAGGCTCCTCGTCGGTGGAGGGCCCGCCGAGATCTCGCACCTCGGAGACCACGTCGGGGTGGCAGCTCAGGCACAGCTCCGAGCGGGCCCGTGGAGTGCGCAGGAAGACCTCGAGGTCGCCGCCGTCGTCTTCGAGCTCGTCCATCCGGTGGGGGATGTGGCAGGTGCCGCAGTACATGCGACCATCGGCGTCCAGGATGAAGGGCTGGGGGATGTCCTTCTCGGGCTCGATGGACACGGGGTGCTGCAGCAGCGAGCTGTTCCAGATGGGGGCGGGGTGCTGGACGGAGCCGTCGTGGCAGGACCAGCAAGCCTCCTCGAGGCGCGTCCGAGGCGTCGAGCGGCCGGTCATGAGGGAGATGCGCGGCACCTTGCGCTCGTACATCTCCCAGCCCGACAAGGGGTGGGTGCGGTCGTCCACCGTCACGCTCACCACCCGGCCGGTGCCGGCGTCAGCGATCCACAGCCGATCGTCGAGCAGCGCCAAACCCATCGGGTGCTCGAGGCCCAGCAATTGCTCGCCTCGCCCCAGGGTGCCCAGGTAGCGGGACTGGTCGTCGAAGACCTGGACCACCCCCAGCAGCCCGTCGGCGATGAAGATGCGGCCGTCGGCATGGGTGGCGACGCCGGTGGGGTGGACGAAGCTGCCCTCCCACACGCCCCACTTGCCCAGCTCGACGTAGTCCGGGGAGCCCGGCTCGAAGATCAGGGCGCGATCGTGCTCGACGTCGGTGATCACCACCGCGTGGTCGTTGACCGCGCCCAGGTAGGGCGTCCCGAGGGGGAGCTCGTGCTGCAGCGGCGCCCAGTCTCCGGTGCTTGGGTCCAGCCACCAGGGTCCCCCGAAGGTGGACAGCACCAGCAGGCCCAGGCGCGTCACCACGACGTCGCTGAAGCGCGCGTCTTCCGGGGCGCCGGGCAGGATGTGGCGCTGCCGCTTCCCGCTGGCCGGGTCGAAGGCCTCGACCATGGGTTTGTCGGTGTGGGGCAGCCACAGCAGACCGTCGGCCCAGGCGAGGCCCACCGGCGCTCCCTCGAGCTCGAAGGGATCTCTGTGGGCGCCGTCGACCGGCAGGACGTGGAGCAGGCTGGTGCGGCTGTCGAGGGCGTAGACCGTGCCGTCGGGATCGACGGCGAGATCGGTGGGGCCTACCAGGCCCTCGTGGACCACCGCGAGGTCGCTGACCTCCATCACGTCAGGCCCGGTGGCCGGCTCGCTGGGGCCCATGGCCAGCCAGTCTCCCAGGCAGCCGGGAGCGAGCGCGAGGGCGGCGCTGACCGGGAGGTGCTTCATCGTCCCTCGGCCTCGAGGTCGTGGCAGACCAGGCACAGGGAGCCGTCCTCGGCCGGGACTCGGAGCAGGCCTTGCTTCTCGGCGGGCCCGTCCTCGAGGGTCAGGGTGCGACCGTCGGCGTCCTGGATCGCGCCGAGCTCCTCGCGGAGCCGCGGCAGGGTGTAGTCGTCGCGGAACTCGCGGTTGGCGCTCCGCAGGCGCTCGAGCTTTGCGGGGGAGGTGTCCACCCTCACCGGCTCCAGCCCCGGATGAGGATCGTGGCAGCTGGTACAGAACACCTCGCCGCGGGGGCCGATGGGGATGGGGTGCTCGACGCTGTCGTTGAAGCGCTGCACCACCGGCGCCATCTGGTCGGGGAGGATCTTCAGGTGGCTGGGGATGCCCACGTGGATCTGGTGGGCGTGGCAGCCCTTGCAGAGCTCC
>CAZHIK010000470.1:0-7319 GCA_964532635.1 uncultured Enterobacterales bacterium | reverse complement strand
GCCGAGGCAGGAGGGGCAGGCGACGGTACCGAAGCTGCGCCCCTCGGGTCCATCCAGGAAGGGCTCGATCTAGCCGCGAGCCGCGGAGGAGGGCTGGTGGCGCTCGCCGCCGGGACCTACCCCGGGACGCTCACAATCGGCACGGAGCACAGCGGGGTGCGCCTGGTGGGGAGGTGCCGGGAACTCGTGACGCTGGACGCGAGCGTGGGCGATGGGAGCACCCCCGGGATCGATATCGGCTGCTGGTACGGAGAGGTGGAGGTCTCGGGACTGCGCGTACAGGATTCTTCCTTCGTCGGGATCGAGGTCGGCTCGGGCATCGTTCGCCTGGCCGATCTCGAGGTGGTCGGAAGCCAATACATCGGCATCGTGGTCCATCGCAGCTCGGTCGCCCCGTCCTTCGTCGAGATCGATGGGTGCGAGCTGACCAGCAACACCGAGTTCGGACTGATGGCGGGTGAAACGGGCACCGAGGTGTCGGTGGCGGACACCTCGATCCACACCACGCTGCCGAGCGACAGGGGGGAGTTCGGGTACGGAGTCAACGTCTACGGGGGCGCAGCACTCTCAGCCGAGCGCTGTGACCTGGCGGGCAATGTGGGCGTGGGTCTGATGGCCTTCGACTCGGGCACCGAGGTGGTGGTCGTCGACTCGACGATCCGTGGCACCCAGCCCGCCGCGGACGGAGCGGCGGGATTCGGTATCAGCGTCTACGGTGGTGCGGCGCTCCAGGTCGAGGATGGAAGACTGACAGGAAACTCCGCCGTGGGGATCTCGGCCAGCGACTCGGGCACCGAGGTCACGCTGTCGGGCACCGAGATCCGGGGCACAACGCCGAACGGGAACGGAGCGTTCGGCTATGGCATCCAGGTCGAGGATGGCGCCAGGCTCTCCGCCGAAGCTTGCGAGCTGACCGGCAACGCCACGACGGGACTGCTGGCTATCAGCGAGGGCACCGATGTCACCCTGCTGGATGTGTCGGTGCTCGACACACTGCCGGACGCGAGCGGGGAGGGAGGGCGCGGTATCCAGGTCTGGAACGGTGCCGCACTCTCGGCCGAGGGCTGCGAGGTGAAGCGCAACATCGTGGGTGGGGTCCAGGCTTCCGAATGGGGCACGGAGGTCAGGGTGAAGGACACTGCGATCTGGGACACCCGAGCCGATGAGAGTGGGGAGTACGGCTATGGGATCCAGGCGTCGGGGGGAGCGACGCTCCAGGCGGAGAGGTGCGACCTGTTCCGCAACACCGGGTCGGGCGTCTCCATCTTCGAACCGGGAACCGAGGTCTTGCTCATCCAGACCGCGGTCCGTGCCACCACCCCGAACCACAACGGCGACGAGGGATTCGGGATCACCGTCCAGGACGGTGCAGAACTCCACGTCCAGTCCTGCCAGGTGTCGGACAACCGAGACACCGGGCTGGTAGCAGCCGGCCACGGCAGCGCGGTCACCCTGCTGGACACCTCGATCAGCCATACCAGCCCGAAGGCGGACGGACTTGGCGGACAAGGTGTCACGGTCTCAGACGGGGCCTCGCTGAACGGCGACAGCTGCAAGTTGGTCGGAAACACCACCACCGGGATCACAGCGGCCCACCCGCAGACCGTGGTCACGCTGGTGGACTTCGACATCCGGGACACCGCTGCGGCGGTCAATGGGGAGTTCGGGTACGGCATCGAGGTCCAACTGGGAGCTGCCCTCGACGCGGAGCGCTGCGTGCTCACGGGGAATACGTCGGCTGCAGCGCTGGCGGGAGATCCGGGCTCCAAGCTCTGGCTGCGACACACCACGCTGCAGGACACCCTGGCGTATGGACCCGGCGATGGTGGGTTCGGCGCTGAGGGTTTCGGCGGAGCCATGTTGGCCGCCTGGGGCTGCGACTTGGCGGGCAACACGGTGGCCGGCCTCGTGGCCAACGACTCGGGCACCGAAATCACACTCGTGGACACGACGATCAGAGACACGCTGCCAGGAGACAGTGGGGACTTCGGCTACGGCATCCAGATCACAGGGGGAGCCGCGCTCGAGATTGAAGGATGCGAGCTGATCGGCAACACCAAGGCAGCGCTCGCGGCCGGCGAGGCTGGCACGACAGTCGTCATGGTTGACTCATCCATCACGGATACGATGGTGGGGCAGGGCCTCCAAGGCGCTGTAGCGTGTGGGATAATCGCGCAGGAAGGCGCCACGTTCACAGGCACCGGGCTCTTGATGGCGGACAACGAGGGGCCCGGGCTGTACGCAAACCTGCCGGGGACCCAGCTGAGCTGTACCGACTGCACGCTGACCGGCAACCAGTTCGCCGGCGCGGCCGTCATCGCGCAGAGCACGCTGGTGATCCGGGACTCCACGATCTCGGGTACTCAGCAGGCGAGCAACATCGGTGGTGGCGCCGGCATCTACGCCGCGAACCAGTGGGACATGGGACCGCCCACCCTTCAGGTGTTCGAAAGCTCGATCGAGGACAACCTCCTCACCGGCGCCTGGCTTCGCGGGCAAGGCGTCCACCAGCTCACTGGCAACACCATCTCCGGCGGAATCGGCATCCCCCACGCCTCTACCAGCCGCTGCGGCGATGGTGTGTACGCCACGGACACAGCGGCCTGGGACGGCAGCGCGGGGCTTCAACTGGACAGCAACACACTCACCGGCAACGCGGGCGCCGGGCTGTTCCTGGATGATGCCGAGGCCAGGCTCGACGGCAACACCTGGGCCGACAATGCTCCAGACCTGCTGGTCCAGGGGGACGCATGCCTTGCCCCTCCAGCCGACTACAACGAGGTACCCGCGGCCGAAATCTGCCCCGAGTGGGACGCCCCAACCTGCTGGCTGGAGTACTGGTTCACGCTCCGCGTCACCGAGGTCGACCCAGCCAGGGCCGCTGCGGCACCGTACTGGCCAGGACGGTCATCGCCAGCCTCGAGCGTTCCCTCTCGCGGCGCCCGCCATGACAGGCCTCGAGCTCATCCAGCCACGATCCCTCGGAACGCACTGGACCCACCACCCGGGCAGCGGAGCCACAGACCACCCGCAGCTCCGCCACCGCAGGCTTGGCGTGGATGATCCACTCGTTCGGGTCGGCCGGAGCCCGGGCAGCGCACAGGCCAGCGTCGAACATGGCCGCCACGACCTGGGAGACCGCGTCCAGCCCGAGCACATCGGCCGACGTACCTGGGGCGCTTTCGGGCCAAGCCTGGAACCGAAACCCCAAGTGAGCGAACAACGACCCGGCCTGCTCGACGCGGCCGGGTCGTTGTTCCTCTGACCCCTCCCTGGCCCCACCCAGCCCCAGAACTCCCGATAGGCTGCCCCAGAACCCTACTGGAGCCCCCATGCCCGTCCCCGACACCTCGAGCGCCGAGTGGCAAGCCAAGGCCCGCCGCCGTGGGCGCTGGATCGGCTGCCTGGCCATCCCTGTGCTCGGGGTGCTGATGCTCTGCGCCGGCGGAGTGTGGTACCTGCTGGGCTGGGCCCAGGCCCTGCTGCTGGCCCCCAGCGACAGCGAGGTGGTGGCCTACGTGGACGGCGACGACGATCCCATCGCCCTCGAGGCCGGCCGCGGGATCCAGATCCGAGCCGGCCAGGGCCTGCGCTCGGTGCGCTTCGTCTGGCCCGACGGGCGGGAGCACACCTCGAGCTTCGAGCCCAGCCACGGCTTCCAGACCTGGGTGGTGCCCGCGGCCCCGGATCACTGCCAGGTGGTGCTGGACGTCACCAACTACTACTACGGGATCACCTCGCCTGACGGCCAACGCTGGATCCCCACCGTCGAGGGCACCAGCCGGGGCGCGGCTTTCCCGGTCACCGTCAGCCAGGCGGTCTTCCACGAGGACGAGCTGCCGGACTCCATCGAGTCCGATCACTCCATCCACATCGCCCGGGAGCTTCCCTGCGAAGCCTTGGACCTGCCCATCCCGCTGATGGTGCGCAGCCTGGGGTATGTGGGCGACAGCTTCGACGACTGGATGCTGGAAGGCCCCGAGTGACCCGATGTAGGGGCGGGGTTTCCCCATCCGTTACGGCGCCCGCCCCCTCACCGGTAGAACCCCTCGAAGCGCTCCGCGTAGGCGAAGGCGTGCCCCATGGGCAGGCTCATGCGCTGGACCGGCTCACCGTCGGGGTCGAACTCATCGATACGGCCCGCCATGGCCACCACCACGGTGGTGTCACCGTTCCACAGGCGCTGGGCGTTGCCCATGATGCCGGTGTGCACGCAGTCATCGGGGGCGAACTCGGCCGCACGCAGCGCCTCCATCGCGGTCAGGTCCAGCTCGAACTCCACGGCGGTGGAGCAGTCGTCCTTGGTGATGCCCCGGTCGAAGACCAGCACGCCGCCTTCCACAAGCTCGGCGCTGTGGGGCTCGAAGACGAGATCCTCGATCTCCGTGGCGGAGGCGAAGTCACCCTCGTGCTTCGACAGCACCCACGCCAGCTCCCCGCTGCCGCGCTGGACGGAGTAGACGGCGTCGCGGTTGGCAGAGGTGACCAGCAGCATGTCCTGCTCGCCGTCGTAGGACAGGCCGTTGAGGTGCAGGGGCACCTCGACGCCGGGGCCGAAGAGGTTCTCGGGGGAGCTCTCTCCGAGATCGATCCCCAGGGCATCGACCAGGTCCACCACGGTACGGCTGCCACCGCTGTCGTCCAGCTCCACCAGGGTCTCCCGCAGCAGCGTGCGCTCGCCGTCGTCCAGCTCGATGGGCTCGAGGGCGATGACCACCACCCGCCCCGGCTCGAGCTCCACGAAGTCCATGAACGCCCCGGGGATCTCCCACAGGGTCTCCTCCACCTCGCCCGTCAGATCCACCCGCACCACCGCACCCGCGTCATCGGGCCGCTGAACGCTGCGCAGGTAGAGCAGGGAGCGCCCGTCCTGGGACAGCCGCGCCCGGGGGACGGTGCCCAGCTCCCCGGGAGCATAGGCCCAGACGCGCTGGCCGTCCCCATCGAAGATGGCGATGTGCTCCTGCTCGGGGGGGCCCAGCACAGGTACCAGGGTGAACCCGCCGGCGCGCTCGGCGTCGGCCTCGACGGTGACGCTGGGCGCAGTGAATTCCGGCAGGGCGCCGGTCTCGATCACCACCCGCTCGCTCACCCGCGCCCGGCCCTCGCGCTCGTTCCACACCTCCAGCTCGTATGAGGTGGAGTCCAGGAGTCCCAGCATCAGCACGCTGTGCTCCGCGGTGGGCTCGCTGTCGCGTGCGGTGCTCCACTCGAGCGGCCAGCGGTGACCGGGGGGATCCGGCTCGCCCCACTGCACCCAGCCCGTGGTGGGCTCCGCGCTGGTCCAGCTCACCTCCACCACGGTGGGCATGGCCTCGCTGACCCGCACGTCCAGCTGCCGCACCCAGTCATCGCCCGGGTCCGCGCCCCCGCAGCCACCCTGCAGGGCGACGAACGCCGCGGCCAGCAGGATGGGGCGCCGGGAGGGTGGACGGGGCGTGCTAGTCCTCACACAGCACGGACTGCTCGTACTCGGTGCGGTCACGCATGTGCAGCGCGCCGGAGAAGCACTTGAGGGTGCACAGGGAGCAGCCGATGCAGAGGGCCGGGTCGGTGACGGGGACCTTGTCGTCGTCGAGGCTGATGGCCAGGTAGGGGCAGCGGGTGCAGTTGCCGCAGTGCTGGCACAGCTCGGCGGTGACCTGGCTGATGCCCTTGACCGGGGTGAGGTCCATGAAGTCGGTGATGGCGCCGCCTTCGTGGGCCCGACCGATCAGCTCGGCCATGCTGCCGATGCCGCGCTCGGCCATCAGGTGGGAGACACCGCTCTCGAGCTCGTCGATGACGCTGTATCCGTACTTGAGCACGATGGTGCAGAACTGCACGTTCGCCACGCCCAGCGCCAGGAAGTCGGCGGCGGCCTTGTAGTCCATGGGGCCGCCGTTGCCGCTGATGGGCACGCCGTAGGGGGCGGCCATGGCCAGGTTGAGGTTGGAGATGGCGGTGACGCCACGGCCGGACAGGCCGACGACCACGCCGTCTTCCCATGTGTCGTTGCCGCGGTCCTCGAAGGCCAGGCTGGGGAAGGTGTTGGCCAGGGTGATGCCGGCCTTCTTGTCCGGGTAGCGGTCCAAGACCTCCTTGATCGCGATGACGATGGCCGCGATGGAGGTGACGGCGCCGGTGAGCTTGAACAGCTTGGGCACGTCGCCCCGGCCGCCTTCCATGATCCAGTCGATGATCTTGGCGGTGAGCGCCGCGTTCTGGCTGACGATGTCGCCTTCGGTGCCGTCGCCGCCCTGGGGGCAGGACAGGGAGTACTCGATGCCCATCGCGCCGGCGTCTTCCAGCAGCTTGGTGTTGAACAGCCAGCCGGCCTTGTCGACCTCGTCGTTGCCGGTGACGGGGCCGCCGGTGGAGCCGATGGTCAGCCGGTCGGGGTACTCGGCCACCAGGCGGCGGATCTCCTCGCACACACGCTCGAGGGAGTGGCCGCTGACGTTGTCACAGTTGCCGTAGGTCAGCTCGTCCAGGCAGTACATGTAGCCGCCCGGGATGTGGATATCGGCGGCCGAGAAGGCGGTCTTCATGATGCCGCCGGCCCAGCCGGCCTCGTAGGCCAGCTTCATCTGCTGGTAGCCGTCGGACGGAGGCGCGGCGGAGAGCAGGAAGGGCGAGCGGATGGTGCGGCCGAAGAAGTCGGTCTCGAGGCTGACGGGCACCTTTTCGTAGCCGGGCACGGGGACCAGGGACTTCTTGCCGTCCTCGAAGACCGGGATCTGCTCGCCGACGATGGCGGCATGCAGCTGCTGGGCGGCGTTCTTGCCCGAAGCCGAGGCGGTGACCACGGTGGTGGGCCCGTTGAGGAAGTCGCCAGCGCGCACGATGGTGGGCAGCTCAGCCACCTGCATGGCGGCGCGGGCGCCGATGGCGATGATCACGTGGCGCACGTCGGCGCGGGTGGCCTCGGTGCCGGGCACGGCGGCGAGGTCGCGCAGGGAGAACGGGGCACCCGCGGGCAGGGTGACCTTCTCGAGGGCGATGCCCTCGATGCCGGCCTCGGAGCCCAGGATGGCGGTGACCCGGGAGCGGCCGCTCACCTCGATGCCGTGCTCGAGGACCTCGGCGCGCTCGGACGGGGTCAGGGGCATCTCGTCCCAGCGCTCGAGGGCGACCAGTTCGACATAGGGAGCACCGCGCAGCTTGGCGGTGACCGCGCAGTCCACGGCGGTGGCGCCGCCGCCGATGACCACCACGGGGCCGTCCAGTGCGGCGTCGGCGGGATCGGCCAGGTAGTCCAGGCCCACCAGGGCCAGCTCTTCGCCCGGGATGCCCATGGAGAAGGGCTGGCCCAGGCCCGCGGCCACCACCACACCGTC
>CAZHIK010000469.1:6361-7322 GCA_964532635.1 uncultured Enterobacterales bacterium | reverse complement strand
GCGTGCAGCGTACCGTTGGGTTTCTGGATGGCGACGATCAGCAGCTTGTGCTCGGCGCCGATGGCCAGCTCTTTCAGGCTCTTGCCCGCGAAGGGGCTCCCTACGGGGATGCTCTGCTCGTCGACCGCGAACTCCTCGTGGACGGAGAAGGTGGCCAGGTCGAGGAAGTTGGAGGCCAGGGGACGCAGCAGGCCGTGGGCGATGCGCCAGCCGGCCAGGCGGTAGGGGTTGACCACCTGGCGGGCACCCACCCGCCGCGCTCGATAGCTGGCTTCCGGTTCGTCGATGCGGGTGACGATGTTGAGATCGGGGTTGAGCTGGCTGGCGGACATGGACACGTAGACCGCTTCGGCCGCCGAAGGCAGGGCGATCGCCAGGCCCTGGGCCCGCTCCACACCGGCCAGGCGCAGGGTGTCGTCGCTGGCACCGTCGCCCTGGACCACCGGAACCCGGCCGTGGCGCTCGAGCTCCTCCACCACTTCCTGCTCACGCTCCACCACGCACACCGGCACGCCGCTGCGCTGGAGGTCCTCGACCACCACCCGCCCCAGGCGTCCGTACCCCACAACGATGTAGTGTTTCTCGAGCTTCTTCATGATGCTCTCCTTGCGCCGCTGCCGGTACAGCCGCGCCATGTCGCCGTCCAGCACCGCCCGCGCGAAGGTGGTGGCGGTGTAGGTGACGATGCCCACCCCGAAGAGGATCAGCAGCAGGGAGAACAGGCGCCCCCCTTCGCTGAGGTGGTGGACCTCGCCGTAGCCGATGGTGGTGACGGTGATGACCACCATCCACAGGGCGTCCAGGAAAGACCATCGCTCGATGACCATGTAGCCGAAGGTACCGATCACCACGACAAGACACATCGCACCGAGGGCGATGCGGAGGTTTCGCTGGGTGGTCAGGGCTCGCGACGGCGGGCCGATGGTGGGACGAGGGGCCATCGGTCTTCAGGTATCCTCCC
>CAZHIK010000469.1:0-6351 GCA_964532635.1 uncultured Enterobacterales bacterium | reverse complement strand
CCCGGAAGGCTGCCTCCCATCGGGGCTCCGTGATAGCCTTCGTATTCGGAGAGAACCTTGCTCCTGTCGGCCCTGCTCGCCTCCATCGCGCTCGCCCCCGCTGCCGCCGCGGCAACGGTGGTCGATCCCTTCACCGAGCCCGACGAAGCCGATGCCTTCCGCGTAGAAGAGGAGATGGTCACCGTCGCCTCCCGCTACGCCCAGACCGCACGCCAGGCGCCCAGCATCGTCACCGTGCTGTCCGACCGCGAGATCCGCGAGCGAGGCTTCCTCACCCTCAGCGACATGCTGTCCTCGCTGCCTGGCATCTACGTCACCATGGCACCGGAAGGCCGCTCCCTGGCCTACTTCCGGGGCGTGGTAGCCCCCGACAACAACAAGTTCCTGCTGCTGATCGACGGTGTGCCCTGGTACGACGGGGTCTACACCCACGCCTGGATCGACGAGTACGTCCCCCTCGAGAACGTGCGCCAGGTCGAGATCATCAAGGGTCCGGGCTCGGCGATCTACGGCACCAACGCCTTCTCCGGCGTGATCAACGTGGTCACCTACGGGGCCGACGATCTGGGCGGCGCCTTCGTGCGCGTCACCGGCGGCAGCTACGGGCGCCACAGCGCTGCCGTGGTCATGGGCGACCACGTCCGGCTAAGCCGTGGCCGCGAGCTGGGGGTGGCGGGCACCGTGCGCTTCCTGGGCACCGACGGCGACGGCCTCGAGGTCAACCCCAAGGGCCAGGCAAACATCACCGGAACTCAGCCCCGCCGTGCCATGAACGCCTCCATGCGTGTCCAAACGGATCGACTGGAACTGTCGTTGGCCTCCGTGGACTACCGTCACACCTACTACACCCAGCCCCAGGACGACGCGCTCGACGTGTTGCTGCAGAGCGTCGACGAGTTCAACCTCAGCTACCGCGACACCTTCTTCAACGCGCGCTACCGGGTTGAGCTGTCCCGCAACCTCTCCCTCACGCCCTACCTCTACCTCCAGCACTACGACGATCCCGGCTCCTATGCCTGGTTCTCCGATCCCGAGCTGGTGGTGGATCCCGACACCAAAGAACAGAGCGTCGAGTGGCGGGCCACCCTGGTGGAGACCTTCAAGGAGACCACCCGCAGCGGCACCGGCGTGGAGGTCCAAGCCCGACCTGGGGTCGGCCACGTGTTGGTGGGGGGCGTGGGCCTCGAGTACAACAAGACCCTGGCCCTCGAAGACCTCCAGTACGCCGACCTGACCGGCGAGCCGGAGAACGCCGGCTTCTCCCTGAACGAAAACCGCGACACCATCTGGGACGCCTTCGGCTACGTACAGGACACCTGGACCGCGCTGTACTGGCTCGAGGTCACCGGCGGCCTGCGCTTCGACATGCACTCCACCGCCGGCCCCCACGTCAGCCCCCGCATGGGCGTGCTGCTTGTGCCCGCCTCCCACACCGTCCTCAAGCTGCTGTACGGCTCCGCTTTCCGCGCCCCCACCGTGCGCGAGGCCTACGTCTCCACCCTGCAGGACTCCGACGGCGCCAACATGTGGACCGCCGGCAACCCCGATCTACTCCACGAGCGCATCGACACCATCGAGGGCGAGGTGCTCACCTCCCCCTGGCGCTTCCTGGACCTGCGCGGAGCGGTGTTCTACAGCTCGGTCAAGGACGAGATCGACAAGCGCGAAGCCGCCAACCCCGATCCCCAACTCGGCGACGCCTACTACGACAACCACGCCGGTAGCGACGTGCTGGGCGGCGAAGCCGAGGCGGTGCTGAACCTGGATGTCTTCGAGCTGGGGGGGTCCTGGGCGGCCACCCTGGCGGTCGACCGCGCCACCTCCCGGCAGCAATACGAGTTCCCGCCCCACATGGCCCACCTGCGCGCCACCGTCCGCCCCATGGACCGCCTGCGGGCCACGCTCATGGTCGACGCCTACAGCAAGCGCCCACGGGCCGAGTGGTCCCCCGACGCCGGCCTGCCCGACGGCGATCCCTTCACCCTGCTCCACGCCGCCGTGGCCACCGACCTGCTGGCCAGCGGCCGGGTGCGCGCCGATCTGAGCATCCGCAACCTGATGGACACCGAGTACAGCACCCTGATCTACAAGGACGACGCCAACGAAGTCCGCGATGATGCCCCGAAGTACCCCTACGATCTCGAGGGCGTGGGGCGCACCATCGTGGTGGGCATCGAGGGCGAGTTCTAGGAGACCGAAATGCTCGCAGTCACCGCAGCGCTCCTGGCGCTCGCCGTTCCCACGGCCCAGGCCGCCGAGTGCGCCGAAGCCGCCACACCGGCCCAACTTCGGGACACCCTGAAGGCCGCGGAGGCCGCCTGGAAAAAGGCCGACGAGGACGGCTTCCTGCTCAAGATGGAAGAAGCCGTGTTGCAGCTGCCCTGCGTGGCTGCGCCCCTCGAGCCAGCACTGGCAGCCCGCTACCACCGCGACCTCGGGCTGTGGCTGTTCGCCTCCCAGCAGCGCGAGCGGGCCGAGGACGCCTTCGCCGCCGCACGCCGCATCGATCCCCAGGCTCCCCTGCCCGAAGCCCTGGTGCCCGCCGGCCACCCCGTGCGCAAGCTCTTCGACGGATCGAAGCCCGACGCCACCACCGCCCCGGTCCCCGTCCCCGCCGCAGGCCAAGCCCTCTTCGACGGCAGCCCGGGCGAACGCCCCACCGCCACCAACACCATCTTCCAGATCGAGGCCGACGGCGCCACCTCCATCACCACCTACCTGCTCCCCGACACCGCACTACCCAGCTACGAAGAGTACGTCCCCCCACCCCAGACCGGCCTGCAGGGATGGCACCTGGCCGTGGGGGCCGGCGCCCTCGCCGCGGCCTCGGGTGGGCTGCTGTTCGCGGCGCGTAGCACTCAGGACAGCTTCCTGAACGACACCCCGGCGAAGCTGGAAGACCTCGACGCGATGTACGCCCGCAACCGGGCTTTCTCAACCACCTCGGCCGTCCTGGCTGGCACCGCCGGCGCCCTGGGCGTCGTCGCCGTCTTCACCTGGTGACGCCATGAGACTGCACCTCCTCCTGTTCCTGGCTGTCCTCTCCGGCTGCTACCGGCTCTCCGACGAAGACTACAAGTCGGTCACCGACCGCGACAACGACGGCGATCCCGCCATCGCCTATGGCGGCGGCGACTGCAACGACCAAGACGCCAGCATCAACTCCAACGCAGACGAGATCTGCGACGGCATCGACAACGACTGCGACGGCGACGAAGACGAGGACGACGCGATCGACGTGAGCAGCTGGTACCGCGACGGTGACAGCGACAGCTACGGCAACGACGCTGACGCCCTGCAGGCCTGCGATCAGCCCTCCGGCTACGTGGCCGACAGCACCGACTGCGACGATGCCGACGGTGGCATCAACCCCGAGACCATCTGGTACCTCGACGCCGACAGCGACGGCTACGGCTGGGCCGACACATCGGTGGTGCAGTGCGAGCAACCCTCCGGCTACGTGCTCGACAGCACAGACTGCGACGACACGGCGGCCGACGTCAACCCCGGCGAAGATGAGCAGTGCGACGAGATCGACCACAACTGCGACGGCGACAACGGCCTGCTCGACGAAGACAGCGACGGCTGGGCGGTCTGCGAGGGTGACTGCGACGACACCAACAAGGCCATCCACCCCGACGCCGACGAGCTGTGCAACGAGGTCGACGACGACTGCGACGAGGAGATCGACGAGGACGACGCGCTGGACGTCTCCACCTGGTACCTCGACTACGACAACGACAGCTACGGCGATCCCGAGACCAGTGACATAGACTGCAATCAGCCCTCCGGCTACGTGGCCGACAACACCGACTGCGACGACACCGACGTGGCCCAGTACCCGGGTGCCGACGAATACTGCAACGGCGAAGACGACGACTGCGACGCGAGTGTCGACGAAGACCACGCTGTGGACGCCACCACCTGGTACGCCGACGACGACGGTGACGAATACGGCGACGCCACCAGTTGGGATGTCGAGTGCGAGAAGCCCTTCGGCTACGTGGCCGACAACACCGACTGCGACGACACCGACGCCACCCAGTATCCGGGGGCCGACGAGTACTGCAACGGCGAGGACGACGACTGCAACGGGACCGTGGACGGCCGCGCCGGGGAAGACGGCAGCTCCCGGTACTCGGCGTACCACAAAAACGGCTACGGCGACGCCGCCACCACCACCACCGCCTGCGACCAGCCCACCCTCTACGTCGCCGACGACACCGACTGCGACGACACCGACGGCGCCGTCAACCCCGGCGCCGACGAGATCTGCAACGGCTACGACGACGACTGCAACGGCGACGCCGACGGGCCCGAGTCGCTGGACGCCGGGGACTGGTACGAAGACAACGACGAAGACGGCTACGGCGACGACGCCTCGGTGGTGACCGATTGCATCCAGCCCGCGGAGACCATCGCCATAGGGGGCGACTGCGACGACACCAACGACGAGATCAACCCGGCCGCCACCGAGATCTGCGACGAGGTGGACAACGACTGCGACAGCAGCAACGACTACGACATCATCGTCGGCGTCGACGAAGCCAGCATCGGCGATGCGATCAACAGCGCAGCCACCGGCGAGAGCATCTGCGTGCTCAACGACACCTACTCCGAGTCCGTGCTGCTGGACAAAGAGCTGATCATCGAGGGCCAGTCCCGCGACTACACCGTCATCCAGGGCGACGGCACCAGCCCCGCGTTCACCCTGTACAACCTCAACGCCACCAGCGGCACCACGGTCAGCAACCTGACCATCTCCGGCGGCGGGGGGCCCATAGGGTCCGCGCTGTACAGCCTGGACAGCGACGCGTTCCTGTTCGACGTGCTGATGCGGGACAACACCGCCGGCGGCAGCAGCTCGGACACCTGTAGCGGTACGATCATCTACGCCGATGGTCCCTACGACCTGCTGATGGACGGGATCGAGATCCGCGACAACGTCACCACCTGTGGCACGGTCCAGGGCCAGATCTACATGGAGGACTCGGCGGCGATCAGCATGGACCACCTGCGGATGACCGGCAACGACGTCATGGCCTACAACTCGGCCAACGGCGGCTTCCACTGCTACTACTGCGAGCTGTCCATCACCAACGGCATCATCGCGGGCAACAACGTGATGCCTGCGCCGGGCGACGACGCCATCTCCATCCAGGGCGGGCTGTTCTACATCACGGTCTCCCCGGTGGATCTCACCAACGTCACCATTCACCGGAACAGCTTCGCAGCGGGCGACAGCGGCAGCATCCAGTCCGGCATCCTGTACGGGACCGACACCGGCATCACCATCACCAACACCAGCATCACCGCCACCGAGACCCTGGCGCCCTCGGTGACCGCTTCCATCGCCACCTCGCAGGCCACCTTCGCCTACAACAACTTCTGGGACTTCCAGGATCCTCCCTTCTCCTACCTCAGCGATCCAATGACGGATCCCACCACCGTCGAGGATGACCCCCTCTTCATCGACGACACCGATACGGATCCCGCCAACTGGAACCTGCAGCTGACCCCCGGCACCTCCGGCTCCCCACTCATCGACGCCGGCTCGGGGTCCATCTTCGACACCGACGGCACCCGCAGCGACATCGGAGCCTACGGCGGCCCCGGCGGCGACTGGTAGGGGCGGGCATGGCGGCGCTGAATCCAGGCACCATCATCGATCGCTACGTGGTCGAGGGCCTGCTGGGCCAGGGCGGCATGGCCGTGGTCTACAAGGTCCGCCACAAAGACCTCGACAGCGAGCACGCGCTGAAGGTCCTCACCGTCCACTCGGCCACCATCCGCGAGCGGCTGCACGCCGAGGGCAAGGCCCAGGCCAGGCTGCGCCACCCCAACATCGTCTCGGTCACCGACCTGGTGGACGTCCGCGGCGCCCCCGGCCTGATCATGGAGTGTGTGGACGGCCCCGATCTCGCCAAGGTGATGTCGGTGGTCCAAGAAGACCTCGAGCTGGCCGACACCATCGCCCGGGGCATCATCTCCGGGGTGCTCGAGGCCCACCGCCTCGGCCTGGTGCACCGCGACCTCAAGCCCGGCAACATCCTGATCGCCAAGCAGGGCGACCGCCCCCTACCCAAGATCACCGACTTCGGCCTGGTCAAAGTGATCATGGCGGACGGTGAGGGCCCGTCCCGCACCCAGGCGGGCTCCACCATGGGCACGCCGGCCTACATGGCGCCGGAGCAGATCCGCGATCCCCGCCTGGTGGACGCCCGGGCAGACCTCTTCTCGCTGGGGGTGATCCTCTACGAGATGGTCTGCGGCATCAAGCCCTTCCAGTCCGACGACATGCGGTCGCTGTTCACCGCCATCGCCGGCGGCGACTACCCTCCACCCCGCGAG
>CAZHIK010000468.1:0-7323 GCA_964532635.1 uncultured Enterobacterales bacterium | reverse complement strand
TCGAACACCACACGGCTGCGGTCCCGGCCGATGTCCACGACCTCGAGCAGGTAGCGTCCGGGCAGATGGAACAGATCGACCCAGCGGGCCACGCCAGAGGTCAGGCCCATGGTGGTCACCGGCCCGTTGGGCGGCGCTACGAAGAGCACCAGCTCGCGGGAGCCAGGCACATCCACCTGGACCGCCACCGGCTCGTCCAGCGCGATGTCACGGGGGAAGGGATCCACCTCACCCCAGTGGGGAGACACCCCCAGCACCCACAGCACGGTGCCGTCCGCGAAGCGCCGGCTGGCCAGGGCCACGTCCATGGAGTCGGCGCTCCCCTGGGCGGCGCGGGCGTCGGCGATGAGTTCCTCGGGGTTCGCGCCGCCGTTGTACAGCCGCGCGAAGCGGGCGTCTCCTGGGAAGCCCGCTCGCTCGGTGGCCAGCTGGGCAGCGGTGGGCGTGAGCCGAGCCGCGGGATCGGAGGCCGCACCGGTCAGCTCCCGAGTGGCGGCGAGCAAGGCAGGATCCCAGCGGGCATCGGGGAGCTGGTCGAGCAACCAGCGCCCTGCCTGGTCGCTGGGCTCGCCGACACGGTAGCGCACCTGCGGCGGACGCTCCAACGGCTCGGAGGGTGCCCTGCGCGGGCAGCCCGTGGCCAGCAGCAGCAAGGCCGCGACCCCCAGCGCGCGCGCGGAGCCCATCACTCCTGCCCCAGCTCGAGCTGCAGCCACAGGCGGTCGTCCTGGACCCCGGTGGCCATGCCAGCCACGCTGCAGCGTGGATCGATCAGCGGCGAGCGGGCCTTGGGGTCCACCAGCCACTGCTGGAAGCAGCTCTCCACCCCCGCACCCTCGAGCAAGCCACAGCTCAAGCTGCCGCGGCAGCTGCCGGGCTCCCCAGCGAAGTCACCGCTGCGGGGCCCGTCGTGGCCCATGTGGTCGTCGAGGTGAGCCCGAGCCACGGGGCCGAGGATGGGATCCCCCACCGGCGGATCCCAGCCGTAGTGCACCCGCACGGCCTCGAGCAACTCCCAGGCGGACAGCTCGAGGGCCTCGGGCTCGCTGGCCAGGTGGTGGTGGGCTGCCAGAGGCGGCGCCGAGTCGGGCACGGTCCCCGCGGAGACCGGGAAGGACGCCGCCACGCCCACGCCGTCGGAGATCTCCACCCAGTACTCCCCCTCCTCGTCAAGGGTGATGCCCCAGCCAGGGAACAGGGCGCTGGTCTCGAGCCCACCGCTGGGGGAGACCAGGGCGATCTCCAGCGCACCCGCACCGCCCGCGGCCTCGAGCTTCAGCTCCGCGCCCACGGGAAGCCCCCTGGGCACCGGCTCGAGGGCGATGCGCGGGCTGCCGATGAGGCCCACCCAGACATCACCGTTGCCCCCGCGAACCCGGACCAGGCCCACGTGATCGCCGGGTCGAGCCTGCTGAACCAGGCCGTCTATCACCCGCTGCCCGATGGCGCCCTCGGGCACCGACTCGAGGGCGAAGGCCTCGATGGGGTAGGGATAGCCTGCCCGCAAGGCGGCCCAGCGCGCGGACCAGGCGTCGGGTTCGTGGCCACCAGCAGCGTCGACCCCCAGGGCACCGGCGGCACCGGACAGCGCCTCTTCCCAGGGTAGCTCTCCCAGCACCTGGGACACGAACGCATCGCTCGGGCGGCCGAGGTGGGTGGCGTAGACCGGAGCCTCGGGCGCCGGTAGCCGCGGAGGAGCGACGGCCAGGGCCTCGAGCTCGTCGGGCCCCAAGGCGCGCTCGGCACCGCAGGCGACCAACAGGATCAGGGGAAGGACGGGGCGCATGGGTTCTCCAGGGGCCGCGCGGGCGGGGCTACCAGTAACCCTCGCTGCCTTGCAGGCGCAGTTCCAACAAACGCTCCGAGTCGACCAGCTCTTCCGGGGGCGCGGCCAGGCCGCTGCGGATGGCGTGCATCAAGACCCGCAGCTGCTCGGCCTGGGCGGCCTGCTCGGCCTTCCTGTCCTTCTCCTGGAGGGGATCGTCGAGCACGCGGTGCAGGTGGAAGGCGGGATCTTCGATGGGCCGCGCGGCCGCTTGGGTGAGCGCCGGGTCCAGCGCCGTGGCCTGGTGGGCGAGGGTGCGCAGGGTGAGGGCCCAGGGACCCTGGCGAAGCGAGAGCATGTCGCCGAACGCGGCGTAGGCGGTGGCGCTGGGATCGAGGGCGAGGTCGGGGGCCAGCAGGTCCTGGCCGGGGAGCGAGGCCGGGGGCACCGCCCCCATCAAGCCGGCGATGGTGGGCAGCAGATCCACCAGCTCCACGGGCTGGGCGATGTCGCGGGACTCGGAGATGCCCGGGCCCATGAACACCAGGGGAACGCGGAGCGTGCGATCCAGCAGCAGCTGGTGAGTGGCGAAGGCCTTGGGGGCCGGCAGGGAACCGGAGACCTCACCCAGATCGAGGCCGTGGGGGGAGGTGATGATCACATGGGGCTGGGGCTCGATGCCTTCGAGCGCCCGGGCGATGCCCTGTCCGAGCCACGCGGCTTCGGCGGAGTAGACCTCGAGCACCTTGTCTCGATCGAGGCCACCCCAGGGGTAGCTGGGCACGGGCTCGCCCGGCAGGCCATCGGCAGCCGGATCCCAGGTGTCGAGGGTGCAGCTGGGCTCGAGGGAAGGTGCGGTCCGAGCGACGGCGGCCGGCTCGACGGGTGAGGTAGCGTCGAGGGTACCCGCACGACCGTCCAGCCGAGGGCGACCAGCCTGCCGGGCGAGCTGCTCGCAGGCGCTCGGTTCGGCGGGCAGGCCCATGGCCTGGCGCAGATCGGGGCGAGCCTGCACGTCGAGGTCCGGCGCTACCACCATCGCCAGCAGCGGCTCCGGCTTGCCAGCGTGCACCGCGAGCAGCTCATCCAAGCGCTCGAGATCCGTGCGCCCCTCGACCGAGGGCATCCCGTGGAGCGTCGTGAATCCCGCCAGGGCACCTGGAACGCTCACCGCCCCCATCCTGATCTCGACATTTCGGCGGCCGTACAGCTCGGCCAGGCGGGGTACGGAGGGGAGATCGGGGGGAAGATCGGTGCACCAGGGCTGGTCGTCGAGCTTCGCGCCGCTCACCTTCCCGCAAAGGGGGATGGAGCCCGGATAGCGCCCCGTCAGCAGCGAGCCCGTGCTGACCCACTCCGAGGGAGACTGGGCGTAGGCCGCCGTGAAGCGCCGCATGGGCCGATCCACGAAGGCCTCGAGGAAGGCCGCCTCGGCACCGGGTACCCCAGGGGCATCGGCCCGCAGGCCTGGCACCAGGATGAGCAGGATGTCGGGCTGGGTCTGGACTTCTGCGGGGGGCGCGGTCTCGCAGCCTGCGAGCAGCCAGATCACAAGAGCCCAACACCACAAGGCTCAGTCCTCCAGCCGCGCGAGGTAGCGCAGGGGCCGGGCGCAGGCCTCCACGTGGGCCTCGGCCCAGCGGGCCGGGTCCAGATCGGCCATGGCCTCGAGGCGCCCGCGGGGGCGGGAGTTGACCTCGATGAGGTGGAACTCACCGCGATGGTCCACCACCGCATCCACCCCCAGCTCCACCGCAGTACCACCCCAGGACTGCTCCGCCAGGATGGCGGCCACCTGCAGGCACAGCGCGTCCAGATCTCGCACCCGCTCGGGGGAGAGCACCCGCTCGGCGGGCCCCACCTCGGCTCCCCGGGCCACGTTGACCACGGGATCTTCCCGACTACGGCGCAGCACCCGCGAGGCCACGGACCAGCCGCCGTCCAGGGTGCGCTGCACCAGCACCCGCAGGCTCCAGCCCGCCCAGCCCGCGGGGGGCTGCACCGCCCGCTGCAGGAAGAGAGGCTCGATCACACCCAGCACGGCCCCCTCCCCTTCCGGGGGCAGCTCGTCACCGGGCACGACCTTGCGCACGCCGCGCCCCAGGGCCCCGTAGCGGGGCTTGAGGTAGCCGGCGCCCCACTCGATCAGCGTGTCCCCGAAGCGAGCGGGATCGGGCTCCACGCTCGGCATGGACAGCTGCGCAGCCTCGAGCACCCGCTGGCTCTCGATCTTGTCCCGGCACAGCAGCGTGAGCTGCAGTGGATTGCCCAGGGGCAACGCGCCCGCACCGTCGAGCGCGGCCCGATACTCCTCGGGGTAGGTCTGGGAGGCGAAGCGATCGTGCAGCGCCACCACCGGGATGTCCTCCAACGGGTACCAGCTTCCCGGCCGCGCTGCCCAGCCGGTCATTCTCCCTCGAGTCAGCTGGCTGCCGAAGACCACACCGATGCCTTCGTCCCGCAGCTTCAGGGCCGCGCGGCCCACGGGGCGGGCCTCGGGGGGCTCGCTGCCGCCGCCGCTGCGCATGTGCACGAGCACGCCGATCCAGCGCTGTGGGGTGGGATGCATGGGCTCCTCTCGGCCGAGAGCCGAGAACGTTATCCAACGGAACGAGCCCTACCGATATCTCGCCGAGGACACCCGATGCGCCCCACTTTGCTGCTGCCGCTGTCGATCCTGGCCTGCACCCCCGAGCCCGACACCGGCGAGACGGGCGAGACCACCATCCCCCTCGAAGCCTTCGACCAGGCCACCGCGGATCGACTCGACGACGCCCTCGAACAGGTGTTGGTGGACCATCCGGCGCCAGGCATCCAGGCCGCAGTGCGGCTTCCAGGCCGCGAGCCCTGGATGGGCTCCGCGGGCAAGGCCGACCTCGGCAGCGAGCTGCATTGGGATCCCGGCGTGCACTCCAAGGCCGGCAGCATCACCAAGACGGTCACGGCCGCGCTGGTGCTCCAGCAGCTCGAGGCGGGCACGCTGTCACTGGGCGACGCCGTCTCGGCACACCTGCCCGACTTCCCCTGGGGTGACGACATCACGTTGCGCCACCTGCTGCAGCACAGCTCGGGTGTGCCCGGCTACGCGGGGCCTCTGGAGATCGCTGGCGATCAGGACATGTCGTGGTCGCTGCAGCAGCTGGTGGACAGCGTGGCCGACCAGGCCGTGAGCTTCGAGGCCGGCGACCGCTACAGCTACTCCAACACCAACTACGTGCTGCTGGGGCTCATCCTCGAGCGGCTCGAGGGTCGCCCTTGGCAGGAGATCACCAACGAGCTGCTGGGCACCATCGGCGACGGCGAGCTGCGGGTGCCGCTGCAGGGCGAAGGCTGGGGTGAGGTGGTGCCAGGATACCTGGTGCTGCCCGACGGTAGCCTCTACGAGCACGACGCCGGAGACGACTGGATCGACTACTGGCACCCCGACGCCATCGCATCGGCGGGCAGCCTGGTGGGCAACGCCCCCTACATCGCGGCCTGGGGCGAACAGCTGTGGGTGACGAGCGAGGTGCTCGATCCCGAGACCATACAGACCATGGCGAGCGACCAGGTCGCCGTGAGCAGCGACTACGCATACGGCCTGGGGGTGGTGGTGGACAGCAGTGTCTCCCCCCAGCGCTGGTTCCACAACGGCGCGGTCACCGGCTACGCCTCCTGGCTCGAAGCCCGGCCCGACGACGGCGCTGTGGTAGCGCTGGTGTCCAACTGCTGGCTCGTGGATGGAAGCAGCTTCTCATCGGACTGGTTGTGGGACGCCAGGGAAGCGCTCTGGCAGGCGCTGGACGCAGGCGGCGAGGGCTGATCGGGCGCACGGTCGCGGGGGAATCGAACGGGTTACGTTGCGGCGCCTCCGATCCCCCCGATTTTCCAGATATCCTCGTTCAAAACGCGTTTTCGAAGGAAGCCCCATGACCTCCCCCGTCCACGAGCCCCACAAGTTCAAGACCGTCCGGAACGTCGCCTTCCCCGGTCTCGAGGAGCGCAAGCGCCACCTCCAGGACACCCGCTTCAACGTCTTCCACCTCACCCCCTCCCAGGTCACCTTCGACATGTGCACCCTGGGCATGGGCGCCATGTCCCAGGAACAGGTGGCCGGTCTGTTCATCGGCGACGAAGCCTACGCCGGGGCCCGCAACTTCGAGAGCCTCGAGAGCGCCGTGAGCGAGCTGTTCGGCAAGACCCACCTCTGCCCCACCCACAACATCCTCGGCTCCATCAAGCTGGTCGTGGCCACCATGGTGCCCGGTGGCTCCACCGTCCCCACCAACGCTGTGGCCATCTCGGATGTGCTCGATCCCCGCGACGTGCGCGGCGTGAACCTCCGCAAGGTCGAGCCGGGCTTCTTCAGCGGCGACCTCGACGTCGAGGCCCTGGGCACCCTGCTGCAGTCGGGCGTCGCCCTGCTGTGGCTCGAGACCTTCGCCGACGGCTGCCACCCCATCAGCCTCGCCGGCCTGAAGGCCGTGCGCGCCCTGTGCGACGCCCACGGTGTGCGCCTGGTGCTCGACGGCTCCCGCATCGTCGAGAACGCCTGGGCCATCCAGCACGCCGAAGACGGCCAGGCCAGCCGCGACCTGCCCGCCATCATCGGCGAGCTGGCCGGGCTGGCCGATATCCTGGCGCTGGACGCTGCCCAGGACGCCCGCTGCCAGATCGGCGGCCTGCTCGGCACCAACGCGGCCGAAGACTACGAAAAGTTCATGAACGAGGTGGTGGTCTTCGAGGGCCTGCACACCTACGGCGGCATGACCGGTCGCACCATGGAAGCCTTCGCCATCGGCCTGCGCGAGATGGCCGGCCACTCACAGGCCGACTGGATCGTCCACCAGGCCCACCGCTTCCATGAGATCCTGCGCTCAGCGGGCGTGCCCTTCGAGGCCGGCTGCGACGGCGCCTACATCGATGCCGCTGCGTTCCTGCCCCACCTGACCGAGCACCAGCAGGACACCTTCAGCGCCGCGCTGTACGTCTCCTCCGGCATCCGCGCCGTCGCCACCGGCCGCGTGGGCCGCGACGCCCTGGTGCCCGTGCAGATCCCGCGCCTGGGCATGACCAACGAACAGCTCGATCAGGTCGCCCACGCCATCATCGCCCTGTGGGAGCAGCGCCAGCAGATCCGCGGCCTGTCCACCCTCAACATGGGCGAGTGGCGCGACCAGATGCGCTACGGCTGGATCTTCCCCGATCTCGAAGAATGGGACTACACCGGCTTCCCCTACGTCATCTCCGCCATCGAGTACGTGGGCGAGCTGTCCAACGAAGCTCGCCGTCGCGCCGTCGAAGAGGCCGGCTACAACACCTTCCTGCTGCGCTCCGCCGACGTCACCATCGACTTCTTGACCGACTCCGGCACCGCGGCCATGTCCACGGATCAGTGGGCCGACTTCATCCGCGCCAACCCCGCCGCCACCGCTACGGACGAGTACCACTACCTGGTGGAGCTGCTCCAGGACGCCTTCGGCTACGAGCACATCATCCCCACCCACCAGGGCCGCGCGGCCGAGCACATCCTCTCCCAGTGCCACATCCAGGGCGACCAGTTCGTGCCGGGCAACATG
>CAZHIK010000467.1:1193-7325 GCA_964532635.1 uncultured Enterobacterales bacterium | reverse complement strand
GGTGTGGTTCATGGTGACCTCGGGCGGGGCCCCGGGCTGGGTCCCTGCTCGAAGCTACACCGGGCGGCGCCGCGGTGCACGCGTGGGGGTGAGCTGACGGCGAAACGGTCGATTCCTGTCCGACTTCCGCACGGCGAGGGCGATAGGTAGAACCCCCAAGGGGTTGTCCATGCTGCACGTGTACCGGAGCAACAAGATCGAGGCCCTCGCGGCGCTGCTGGCGCAGAACTTCGGGCGGCCCGGCTCGCTTCCCGCAGATCCCTTCGTGCCCCTGCTCATCTCGGTGGGCAGCTACGGCATGGAACGCTGGCTGCGCCACCAGTTGGCCACGCTGTGCCCCTCCCGCATCTGCGCCAACGTCGACTTCCCGTTCCCGGCCCAGCTGCTGGATCGCGCCTTGGTGGCGCTCGAGTCCCACCTCGACCTTCCGGCCCAGCGGGGCGCGGGCTGGCCGCCGGATCTGCTCTGCTGGACCATCCTGGATCTGCTGCCCCAGCTGCTGGCAGACGCCGACGATCCCGTCATGGCGCCCCTGCGCGCCTATCTGTCCTCGATGGGGCCTGTGGGCAGCGCGGCAGAGCTGTCCCTGGCCGAGCAGCTCGCGTCGGTGTTCAGCCGCTACGTGGCCTCCCGGCCCCAGTTGGCGGTGGATTGGTCCCATGGCCGCGGCCAGCTGCCCCCCTCGCTCCGCGAGTCCCTGGGCTGGCAGCCGCGCCTGTGGGCCGCCATCCAGGCCAAGCTGGGCGATCTGCACCACGCCGCCCATCGCTGGGGTGCGGTGCTGTCCAGCCCGCCTCCCTCTGCGCCCCTGTTCGCCCAGCCGCTGCGCTTCTTCGGCGTCTCCAACCTCTCGCCCCCCATGCTCCACCGCCTGGCCCTCCTCGGCCGGCACGACACGGTGGAACTGTACGTGCTCTGCCCCTCGGATCGCTATTGGGCCGACCTGGCCGAGCTGCCCCGCGCCGAACACCTGGGCCTGCGCGCCGCCGATCGCGACCAGCTCCCCGCGAATCTCCACGATCTGCTGGGCCAGCGCCCCGCGGCCAGCGCCCACCCCCTGCTGCGCTCCCTGGGCCGTGTGGGACGCGATCTCCAGATCGTGCTGCAGTCGCTGCCCACCGGCTACGAAGACCACCTCTTCGTCGCCACCGAACACGCCGCCATTCCCGGCGACAGCCGCCCCGTGGATTCCACTCGCGCCCTGTGGCAGCTCCAGGCCGACGTGCGCGAACTGGTCGACCCGGGCACGCTCTCGCAAGACGCCCTGGCCGCTCGCGGGATCCACTCGGACGACGACTCCATCCAGATCCATTCCTGCTACGGCCCCCTGCGCCAGGTCCAGGCCCTGCGCACCGCGCTGCTCCACCTCTTCGAGCGCTACCCGGATCTCGAGCCCCGAGACGTGCTGGTGATGACACCCGACCTCGAAGCCTACGTGCCCTTGGTGGGCGCGGTCTTCGACCAAGGCGTCCGCCAGCCTCTGGTAGGCTACGCCGCTGTGGGCGACGGGCCCTGGGGCCCTGCGGGTGCTCCCGCCATTCCCTACCAGGTCGCCGAGCGCTCCCTGCGACGCACCAACCCGGTGGCCCAGGTGCTGCTGTCCTGCCTGGGCCTGGCCGCCCCCGGCGCTCGGCTCACCGCCACCGCGGTGCTCGATCTGTTGGCCCTCGAGCCCTTCCGCCGGCGCTTCGGCATCGAAGCCGCCGACGTCGATCCCATCCGCAGCTGGATCCGCGACGCCGGTGTGCGTTGGGCCATCGACGCTCAAGACCGCGCCGAGCACGGCCAACCCCGCCTGGTCCAGAACACCTGGCGCGCCGGCCTCGAGCGCCTGGCCCTGGGTGTGGCCATGGCCGACCATCCCTCCCGCCCCCTCCCGGCCCTGGCCGGCGAACCCGCGCTGCCCTTCGACGGGATCGAAGGCGGCATCGTGGTGTTGCTCGGCCGCTTCTTCGACGCCATCACCACCCTGCTGTCCCAGCTCCAGGCCCTGGGCCGGGCTCGCCCCGCGGCCGATTGGCTCCTGCAGATCCTGGGCGATCCCGCAGCCGCCCCCGGCTCCCTGGAACACACCGGCACCCTGGATCTGCTCACCGCCACCACCAGCGACACCGCCTGGATGGCCGCCATGGTGCGCGCCTCTCTGGTGGATCTCCAGCAACAGGTCCTGGCCTCCAGCGCCGCGCGTTCCATCGACGTCCAGGCCCTGTCCGCCGCCCTGGCCGGTCGCTTCGAGCTGGCCTCTGGCGCCAGCCGGGTCCAGACCGGCGCGGTCACCTTCTCCACCATGGCCCCGTACCGCTCTGTGCCCTACCGGGTGGTCTGCCTGCTGGGCATGGACGAAGGATCCTTCCCCCGCAATCCGAGCCGCCTGCACTTCGACCTCACCCACCGCCAACCCCGGGTGGGCGACCGCGATCCCCGCGACGAAGACCGCCACCTGCTGCTCGAGGCCCTGCTGTCCGCCCGCGACCACCTGCTGGTGTTCTACACAGGCCGCGACCAACACTCCAACGAGTCCTGCCCCCCAGCGGTGCCCATCGGCGAGCTGTGCCAGGTGCTGGATTCCAGCTTCCCCGAGATCGACCATCGCAGCGCCTCCCAGCAGCTCACCCGCCAGCATCCGCTCCAGCCCTTCAGCCCCGCTGGGTTCGCCAAGGCCGATCCCTGGTCCTACGACCGCCGCCTGCTCGCTGGCGCCCGCCTGGGCCTGCAGCGCGGTCGCCAGGTGCCCAGCTTCTTCTCCGGCGACGAACCCGCACCGCTGGATGTCGAGCTGCGCGACATCGATCTGGCCGACCTGGTGCGCTTCTTCCGCAACCCGGCGCAATACCTTCTCACCCGCGGTCTGGGGCTGTACCTCTGGGACGACACAGAGCTGACCCAAGACCGCGAACCGGTGGACCCTTCCCAGATCGACGCCAGCGGGCTGGCCTCGTCCATGCTCGCTGGTCGCTTGGCGGCTCAGCGGGCGGTGCTCGAGGATCTCCCGGCCCCGCCCGAGGCTTTGGCCTTGCAGCGCATCCAGGCCGGCGGCACCTTGCCCTTCGGCACCGCCGGCCAGGTCGCCCTGGCCACCCCCCGGGCCATGGCCGCCGCCATGATGACCGGCCTCGCGCCCTGGATCGGCACCGTCGAAGATCCTCTCGCGCCTACCCCGGGTGGCGCCTTCTCGGTGGAGCTGTCGGGCGGGGTGTTGCTCCATGGCTCCCTGCCCGATCTGCGCGCTGGCGATGTTGTGGCCCCCGGTTTCATCAAGCTCGGCCCGTGGAACCTCATCCAACCCTGGATCGAGCAGCTGGCCTGGCTGGCTTTCCGGCCCCAAGATGTAGGCCGCACGGTGATGGCCATCTGCGAAGGCACCAGCCCACCCAAACCCGAAGCCTACGGCTTCCACTTCGGCGAGTCTCCCGCCCAACGCCAGGCCCAGGCTCGCGAGCAGCTGAGCTGGCTGGTCCAGCTCTACCTCGAGGGCCAACAGCGCCTGATCCCCATGCTGGCTCGCTGCTCACACGAACTGGCCTACCGGCTGCGGCCCGGTCAGCGCGGGCAATACGCGGCCAACACTCTGTTGTTCCAGGAGCTCGAAGGCGATCCCCCCTTCGCCGAAGATCTCGAGCAGCGCCTGGCCTTCGGTCTGAAGAAGGTCCAGTGGATGTGGGACAACAAAGAATCCACCAAGCCCCACGTCCACCTGGCCTACGGCGACCAACCTCCGTTCTTCGACGCCGAAGGCCCCGGCGGCGTCAACCTCGCCTTCTTCCGCATCGCCCTGCGCTTCTGGCAACCCGCGATGCAGGGTCGGAAGACCCGCGCCACCCCCTCCGCTCCCCCGCGAGGTGACACATGACCCGCCTCGCCCTCGATGTGCTCGAGTCCGGCCCCCTCGCACCGGGCGTCACCGTCCTCGAAGCCTCCGCTGGCACGGGCAAGACCTACCAGATCACCAACCTGGTGGTGCGCCTGGTGGCCGAGCACGATCTGCGCATGGGCCAGATCCTGGTGGTCACCTTCACCCGCGCGGCCACCGCAGAGCTCCAAGACCGCATCCGCGAACGCCTGGCCGATGCGGCCACCGCCCTGCGCACCGGCACCCACAGCGATCCCTTCTTGCTGCGGCTGGCCGAGCGAGCGGGCGAAGACCGCAGCCTGTGGTGGCTGCGGGTTGTCCAAGCCCAAGAAGCCTTCGACCAGGCGCTCATCAGCACCATCCACTCCTTCTGCCAGAAGGTGCTCCAGCAGCACGCCTTCGAGACCGGCGCCGAGATCGGGCTCGAGCTGGTCTCCGACGACGCCGACATCATCGAGCAGCTGGCCGACGACTGGCTCTCGTCCAAGGTCAACCTGCTGCCGCCGGCCGACTACGCCGATGTGGTGGACCATGCCGGGATCTGTCGCGATTCGGTGCTGAAGTTCCTGCGCGCGGTGCTGTCCGAACCCGACATGCCCATCGACCCGCCCCCCGCCGAAGTGGCCCCCACCGGCTGGCGCCAGCTGTTGCTGCAGCTGCGCACCGACTGGCAAGCCGGTGCCGACGCCATGGGCGCCACCTGGGATTCGGGCAAGCCCTCCAAGAAGCGCCCTGTGGGCAGCCCCGGCGTGATCTGGGGCAGCGCCCAGCGCACCTTCACCAGAAAAAAAATGGCGGAACACGGCGCCGCTCTGCTCGAGTGGATCGATGCATGTCTCGATGCAACCGAGCCCCAGCCCGCCTCGCCCGTCCTCCACAAGTTCTTCGATCCCCGGGCGCTGCAAGCCAAGCTGGCCGAAGGTATCGACTACGCCCCCGCCCTGTTCCAAGCCGTGGCAGACGCCCTGCCCGTGGGCAGCAGCCTGGCTGACCTCCGGGCCAGCAACCGCGCCACCCGCCCCTGGCGGCAGCTGGCAGACTGGGCTCGCCCCGCCTACGCCGAGCGCCTCGAGCAGCGCCGGGCGCTGAGCTATCAGGATCTGCTGCGCCGCCTGGCCCGCTCCCTGGGCAGCGAGCAGCTGGTGGCAGCGGTGCGCGACCGCTTCCGCGCTGCGCTCATCGACGAGTTCCAGGACACCGACCACCTGCAGTGGCAGATCTTCTCCACGCTGTTCGGTGGCTCCGAGCATCGCCTGTTCCTGATCGGCGATCCCAAGCAAGCCATCTACGGTTTCCGCGGTGCCAACGTGCACGTCTACGCCCACGCACGTGGCCCCGACGACCCGCTCACCATGGCCACCAACTTCCGCTCCGACGCGCGCTTCGTGGCGGCCATGAACACCGTGATGGGACGCTGGCCGCGCTCCCTCTTCGGCCACCCGCGCATCCCCTACGTGCCGGTGGACGCCCCGGATCGCTCCCCCATGGATCGCCTGCTGCCCCCGGCGGTGCCCGCTGGTGATCCCTGGCAGCAGCCCGTCGCCGCGCCTCTGCAGATCCGCTTCGTGGGTGCTGGCGACGATCCGGAGGAGCTCGAGGAACTTGGCAAGTCCGATGCCGACAAGGGGATGCCCACGCTCATCGCCGCCGACGTGGTGGCCTTCCTCGAGGCCGGCTTCCGCATCGTCACCCAGCCCCACGCCCCCCCGCGGCCGGTCTCCCCCGGCGACATCGCGGTGCTGGTGCGCGCCAACTACCACGCCACCGCCGTCATCGACGCCCTGGCCGCGGCCGGAGTGCCCGCGGTGCGGGCCGGTGGTGCGCCCTCGGTGTTCGAGTCGGCCGAGGCCGAGGCCCTGCTGCAGTGGCTCCAGGCTGCCGCGTCCCCCGCCAGCGATCGCAGCGCCCGCGCGGCTGCGGTCTCCCCGTTGTTCGGTTGGAACGCCGCCGACCTGCTGGCTCTCGAGCATCCCGACGCCGACAGCCTTCGCTGGGACCGCTGGCTGGCGGATCTGGCACACTGGAAGCTGGCGGTGGATCAACGCGGCATCCACTGGGCCTTCGCCCACGCCATGCACGCTTGGGGCGTCCAGGCCCGGCTGCTGGCCCTGCCCGACGGCGAGCGTCGCCTCACCAACCTGGGCCACCTCCTGGAGCTGGCCCACGCCGCCCAGATGCAGCAGCGCCTGGGCCTCGACGGCCTGATCCGCTGGCTCGGAGAGCAGCGCCAGCGCAGCAAGCTCGACGAAGAGCTGGCCGAGCTGCGCCTCGAGCGCGACGAC
>CAZHIK010000467.1:0-1183 GCA_964532635.1 uncultured Enterobacterales bacterium | reverse complement strand
ATGCGCGCCTACATGGCAAGCCTGGACTTGCTGCTCGAGCGCGACGACGCGGCGGTGCAGGTGCTCACCATGCACAAGTGCAAGGGCCTGCAGTACCCGGTGGTGTTCGCTCCCTACCTGTGGAACGGCACCCTGGTGCGCGACGCAGACTGGGAGAAGCTGGTCCATCCACTGGATGGAGAGCCCACACAGCGCCAGCTCGATATCCAGCGCAAGCCCTATCCCGACAGCAAGTACCAACATGTGGCCCTGGCTGGCCGCGAGTCATGGCTCGAGAACCTGCGCCTGCTCTACGTGGCCCTCACCCGTGCCCGCTACCGCTGCGTGCTCTACACCGGCCCCATCGTGGGCAAGAAGCAGCCCGAGACCGGCCTGCAGTGCTCCCCGGTGGGCCTGCTGCTCCACAGCGCGCCCCCGGATCGAGACGATCCGCTCGACGTGGAAGATCGATACCCCGAAGCCCAGGCCCGCATCGCCGGCATGGGCCCGGTCGCACTGCGCGCCGATCTCGAACGCTGGGAACAGCGCGGTCGCTGGCGCGGTCCCGATGCCCCGCCGGGCGAGCCGCCCCTGCTGGCGGTCTCCAATGCGGTGCTCATCGACCAGCCCCCGGTGTGGGACGCCCCCGCCGCCACCCAGTCCGAAGACCTGCGCGCCCGCGCCTGGTCCCGTCCGCTCAGCCCCTGGACCGAGCCCAACTGGCCCCTGGAGCTCCAAGGTCTCGATCACCGCTGGATGCGGCTGAGCTACACCTCCATCACCCGCAGCCGCCATCCCGACTCCGGCCACCCCAGCCCCCACAGCCTGGCCGCCGTGCCCGACCGAGAGGTGCTGGCCCGCGACCACGATCAGCACACCGGGTCCCCGGCCGAAGATCCCGCCAGCTCCGATCTGCGCCAGCGCTTGCGCTGCGGCCGGCCCCCCGTGCCCGAAGATCAGCCCCCGGTCCCGCTGGCGGGCTTCCCCGCAGGCCCTGAGCCGGGCACCTTCCTCCACGCGATCTTCGAGGAGCTCGACTTCCAGCACTTCCCCCGCCACCCCGGTGACGCCGCAGCCATGGCTGCCGGCCGCAAGGAGCTGGAGCCCCTGGTCAAGCACCTGGCCGACAAGCACGGCGTGCGCGACCCTGCGGCCCTGGCCCTGCTGGTGGAGCACCTCCCCGCGGTGCTGCAGACCCCCTTGG
>CAZHIK010000466.1:0-7343 GCA_964532635.1 uncultured Enterobacterales bacterium | reverse complement strand
CACAAAGACCGTGGTGGGCAGGGTGGAGATGTCCCAGGTGGACTTGGTCTGTCGGTCGCCCAGCAGCACTGGATAGGGCATGTCCAGCCTCGTGGCGGCTGCGCGGACCTCGGCGGCGGTGCCGCTCTCGAGGGCGACGCCGATCACCGCGACATCGGGGTTGGCCTTGGAGAAGGCGGCGAAGCCCGGGATCTCCTCGACGCATGGGGGGCACCAGGTGGCCCAGAAGTTGAGGACCACCGGCCGTCCCCGCAGGTCGGCCAGGTCGTGGGGCATCCCCCGGATGTCATGGAGCACCAGGGAGGGTGCCTGGTCGGGCAGGTCGGGCTTGCTGGGGAAGAAGGTGGTGAACGCGTACCAGCCGGCGAAGATGGCCAGGGCCAGGAAGGCGTAGTCCTTGACGGCCTGGATCATGGGACGCTCCTTGCGGGGGGGCTCCTCCACGATCCTTCGAACCTCGCTGGTGTTACGCACGCGTTACGCACGCGCTACGCACGGGTTTGTTTGGAGGCCGGAGTCAGAGCTCGGCCAGCAGCAGGGGGATACGCCGCAGCAGCTCGTCGCGGGCCGCGCGGAAGGCCTCGACACGCTCGCCGTCGGGCGCCGAGGCGGGGTCTGGCAGCGGCCAGTGCTCGAGCCTCACCGCCCCGGGGAACACCGGGCAGACCTCGTCGAGGCACAGGGTGACGGCGACGTTGATCTCGTCGGTTGGTACGGCGATGAAGCCCTTGGAGCGCAGACCGCGGCTGTCGATGCCGAGCTCGTCGAGCACCACGCGGACCTCGGGCTTGACGTTGCTCGGTCGGCTGCCGGCGGACCAGACCTCGAGGTCCACCGGCCCGAGATGGCGCGCGATGGCCTCGGCGAGCTGGCTGCGAGCGGAGTTCGCCACGCAGGCGAACAGCACCGATGCCATGGGCTAGGAGCCCTGCCCGGCGGCCTCGAGCTCACGGTCGATGACGCTCTCGAAGTTCTCGAGGGGCTGGGCGCCGGAGATCATGATGCCGTTGATGAAGTAGGCGGGCGTGCCGCTCACCCCCACGCCCTGGCCGTCGCTCATGTCCTGCATCACGATCTTGCTCTTGGCGCCGTCGGCGATGCAGGTGGAGAACGCCGCGGTGTCGAGGCCGAGCTTGCCGGCCAGGCCTTCCACGCCGCCGTCCTTGGCCAGGGTCTTCTGGCCCTCGAGGATCGCGTCGTGCATCTCCCAGTACTGGCCCTGCTCGCCGGCGCAGATGGCGGCCACGGAGTAGCCCACGGCGTTGCGGTGGAACGAGAGGGGGAAGTCGCGGAAGTACCACTTGACCTGGCCGTCGTACTTCTCCATCACTTGCTTCATGGACTCGTAGCCGCGGGTGCAGTACGGGCACTCGTAGTCGGCGAACTCGACGATGGTGATGGGGGCGGTCTCGGGTCCACGGGGCGGGTTGTTGCCCACGGCGACCTCGAGGCGCGGCAGATCGGGGGGCTCGAGGGCCACATCGACGCTGGCCTGGTTGCGGAGCTGCTCCACCAGGTTGCCCATGGCTTCGTTCTGCTTGGACTTGGCCAGCTGGGCGCTGACGGCGTCCTTGACCTGCTCGAGGGGCTTGTTGCGGAAGCGCTTCTTGTTCTCCTCGTAGAAGGAGGAGATCTCGGCGTCGCTGACCGTGGCGTTCTCTTCCTTGATCTTGTTGGCCAGGGCCTCGGCATCGTCGAGGCCACGCTTGGTGGCCTCGGCGTTGAGCAGGGCCTCGTTGACCTTGCCGTCGATGGCGCGGCGCATGGTGGAGTAGCGCTCGTTGAGGTACTCGATCTCGGCCTTGATGAGGCGGCCCTTCACGTCTTCCATCAGCTCGCCGTAGGTGAGCTGGCCGCCGCTCCAGGTGGCGACCACGGCGTCGGGCGCGGGCTGGGCGTCGGCCGTGGGCAGGGGCATGGAGAGCTTGGGGGCTGCGTTCGCGGACTCGGCACCGGGGGTGGTGGCCTGGTCGCAGGCGGCGAGGGCGAGGGTGGAGAGCAGCAGGAGGTGGGCACGCATGATTCGACTCCAGAGGGTCCAGCGATGGTGAGGCCCCCCGCTAACGCCCCAGGGTGTGCCGTGCATCCAGCCTGATGGGCACCGCGAGGCGGCCGAACCTGGTACCATCGATCGAGCTGCCCAGTGACCACCACTCCGCCCGCCCCTGCCGGCCTCGGCCGCATCGGCTCCTGGCGCGTGCTCCGCCGCCTGGGACGGGGTGGTGTGGCCTCGGTCTACGAGGTGGTGGATCCGGACACAGGGCGGCGCGTGGCCCTCAAGCTCTACCGGGATCCCGCCCTGACCGGAAGCCTGGAGCGAGAGTACCGGGCCCTGGCCGGGCTGGACCACCCGAGCATCGTCCGTGTGCTGGGGCGCGGGAAGCACGGTGGCTCTGACTACCTGCTGATGGAGCTGGTGCTGGGCCGGGCGGCCCAGGCCTGCGCGCGCCACGCCGGGGTTCCCGGCAGCGACGATCGCACCGCGGTGACCCTGCGGGTGGTCCACGACCTGCTCGAGGCCCTGGCCTACCTGCACCGCCGGGGCATCGTGCACCGGGACATCAAGAGCTCCAACGTGCTCGCCGACACCTCCGGGCAGGTCAAGCTGCTCGATCTCGGGACGGCGGGCTACGGGCGGCGCCGTGACGGGGGCGAACCCTCGGTGCCCGGCCTGCAGCACTTCGCGGGCACCGTGGTCTACGCCAGCCCGGAGCAGCTGGGCGGCCTACCCCTGGATGGTCGGAGCGATCTGTACTCGGTGGGGGTGCTCTGGTACCGGATGCTCACGGGAGATCTGCCCTTCGCCGCGGGGAGCCGGGAGCAGGCGCTCGAGCTCCGTCGCACCGTCCCTCCAGAGCCGGCCCACCGGCGGGTGGAGGGCATCCCCGAGTCGGTGGGGGCCCTGGTGGACGAGCTGCTGGCGCTGGAGCCCGACGGGCGTCCGGCCAGCGCGCAGCGGATCCTGCAGCGGCTGCGACCCCTGATGGTCCGCGGTGGGGCTCGGGCGGGAAGCCCCTGGCCCGAGCCTCCACCGCTCTTCGGGCGCAGCGAGCTGCTGGAGGAGCTGGACGACTTCGTCACTGGTGAGGCCCCTGACAGCCTGTGCCTGTTGCAGGGCGCGCCTGGCCTGGGGGTGCCCGAGCTGATGCGATGGATCGGCCAGCAGGCCCGCCGCAGCGGCTGCTGGGTGTTGCAGGTCAGCGCGGTGGGCGGTGGGCCTGGGAACCTCATCTCCAGGTTGCTGCTGGCGGTGCCGCGCCACGTGCGGCGGGGCCTCCGGGGGCTGGGCAACAGCAGCGCGCGCTCGGCCCACCGAGTGGCGCGGGCTGTGGAGCTGTTGGCGCGGCTGGACCGCGCCCTCGGGCGGCGCGTGCTGCTGCTGCTGTCGGAGCTCGAACGCAGCGAGAGCTGTGAGCTGGCAGAGCTGGTGGAGCTGATGCAGCTGGTGCAGCGACGGGGGCTGTCAGTGCGGGCCATCGCAGGCTGGGAGCGCGAGGATCCGGGCCTCCCCGAGCCCTTCGAGCGCACCTGGCCGGATCTGCGATGCGTCCGCCTCGAGGCCCTGGACGCGCGCGCCACCCAGGGGCACCTGCGGTCCCTGGTGGGGGGCCGCGCGCTGCCGCCGGCGATCCTCGCCAGCCTCCTGCGGGAGGCCTCGGGTCGGCCGGCTGTGGCGTCGTCCGCGTTGGCCTCCCTGGTGGACGTCGGCCGGCTGCGGCCGGGGCGTACCCCCGAGGGCACCCCTTGCTGGCTCGAGACCCTGGCCGGCGTGGACGAGCCGGCGGACCCGGTGGGTGAGAGCCTCGCGCGGGTGCTGGGGCAGCCCGTGGACGGCCCCCCCTGGGCCGAGGCGACCTCCCCGGCTCCCCGGGCCCACGGCATCCCGCTGTCGGACCTGATCGCCAGCACGCCCGAGGAGCACCCCGAGCCCTGGGTTCGGGCGGTGCTGCACGCATGGCGTGGACACGCGCGCATCCGCTGCGGTGATCGGGATCTGCAGGCAGACGCCGATCTGCTCCAAGCCGACGAGGAGCTCCGCAGCGCTGAGCAGTCCGGCTGGCTCGGAGCGCCGGGCTGGCGGGAGTACGTGGCGCTGGTCCGGGCCGTGCACCTGGCGGGTCGCGGTCGCCAGCTCGAGGCCCAGCGTCGGCTGCAGGATGCGTCCACTGACCTCGACGGTCCGTGGCAGATGCAGCAGCGACAGGTCGCTGCCCTGCTGCTCGCGGCAGCCGAGGGCGAGCCGATGCCGGAGCCCGGAGGGGGCCAGGCGGGCCTCGAGCTGACGGCAGCGCGGGCGAGCAGCCTGCTCCAGGCGGGCCGGGTCCAGGCGCTGCTCGAGTCCGACTTGGCCCAGTTCGAAGCCACCGAGGGTTGGGATGCCGAGCCCTTCGCGCGCCTGACCTCGGCCCGAGCTGGGGCGCTGCGGCTGCGCGGCGAGCTCAGCCGGGCGGTGCAGCTTCTCGAGCGCGCTCTGACCTCCCTCGAGCGCTTCGACCTCGGACCGCCCCGAGCCCAGCTGCTGGCCAGCCTGGCCGAGGTGGAGCTGGAGCTGTACCGGCCCGGCCTGTCCAGGGAGCACCTGGCGGACTGCTTCGTGCTGTTGCGCCACTGCGATCGCCCCGAGCTCTCCGCGGGGCGGGAGCGCATCCGTGGCCGGGTGGCGCTGGCCTGTGGAGAGCCGGACCGGGCCGAGGGTGCGTTCCGCACTGCGCTCAACATGCTGCGGGGCACCGGCTTCCACGTGGCTGCGGCCGAGCTCCAGTGCCAGCTCGCCCGGGCACTGGCCCGTCAGGGGCGACGGCGTGAGGCCATCGGATTGCTGGGGTCCGCGCGGGAGAGGCTGGCGGCGGCAGGAGCACTACCTGCGCTGGCGGTGGCCTGCGCCGCAGGCTGGGAGGCGGGGCGCCCCGTAGCGGAGATCCTCGAGGACTCTGTCCTGGTGGAGGCCTGGCTCGATCGGGAACAGGCGTTGCTGGTCGCCTGTGATCTGTCCATCGCGAGGCTGCGGCACGCGGTCAACCAGCGCCAGCGGGACCGGGTGGATGCCCTCGAGTCGGAGTACTCACCCTTGCTCGGCGGGCTGCTGTCGCTCCAGAGCCCAGAGGACCGGGCGATCCTGGAGCTTCATCCTTGGATGCGCATGCGGAGGAGGCGCTGAGCGATCGTCAGTCGAGCACCGGGGCCATGGCTTCCTCTTCTTCGATCTTGGCGTAGTCGCGCTTGCGGATGTCACGGAGCAGCTCGTCGCGCCATGCGGTGTAGGCGGCTTCGTCAGCGAAGGGTGCCGAGGAGACGATGACTTCCTTGCGGCTGGTGCCCTTGCACTTCTTGGCCAGCTCCATCTCCCAGCCGGCGTCGACGGCGGCATCGACGGCGGGCTGCATCTGGTCGGGCCAGCGGTGGCCCGGCTCGTAGACCGGAGCGTGGAGCACGAGCAGGCGGGTGTCGCCCTTCTTGCAGGTTGCGGTCTCGACCGCGATGGCGCCCCACATGAAGCGGCCGTCGGGCTGCTGCTCGGCGGCATAGCGCACGGTCGCGAGGTTGTCGGCTTCCGTGGCGGCGCCGAGGGACTGCAGGGTGATGCGGGCTTGTTCCACCACCTTGGCGGGGAGCTTGGGAGTGACCTCGAGGATCGCTGCGATGGCTTCCTTGGCGGCCGTGGCGTCCATGCCCTCGAGGGTGCCCACGCCAGCGGCGTTGGCGAAGGCGGACATGACGTGGAGCTGGTTCTCTTCGCCGGTGGTGAAGATCAGGGCCTTGAGCCAGGGGATGGCGTCGGCGCGCGCGTTGGAGCAGAAGACCTCGAGGATGCTGCCGAAGCGGGAGCCGTCGTGCTGGACAGATTCGTCCTGGAACGCGTCGCGCAGGAGATCCTGGATCTCGGGGGCGCGGCAGTCCGAGAGGGCCCGGTGCCAGCGATCGCGCCAGAAGCGCTCACCCAGCTCGCCCTCGGACTCGACGAAGAAGCCCACCAGGGATGGCTCGTCGGCGCAGGTCTCGCCCATGCCGGCCAGGGTGGAGGCGCGCTCGTCGGAGATGAGGTTGGCCACCCACTCGCGCACCACGGTGCTGGCACCGACACGGACACCGGCGGCGGCGGCCATCACCCCTTCGTCGCCGGAGAGGATCTTGGCGAAGGCGGCCTGGGCTGCGTCGTTGGCAGCCTCGGTGTCACAGTCGGCCAGCTGGACGTACAGCGCGGCGACGGCGCGGGGGCTGGCTTCGTCGATCTCGGCGACCATGGCCTTGGCGTCGCAGTCCTGGGCGTGGGCGAGTTGTGTGGCGAGGAGCAGGGGCAGGATCATGTTGAACTCTCGGGCGAACCGGGGTTGGCTCTCTCTGAAGGGTTCGGGGGAGGAGTCGATTCCCACCTACCACGGCCTGCCGGGCTGTGCAGGGCTGGAAGCGGGAGCCCGGTCCGGGTGATATGAGGCAGGGCTTTCCCGTCTGGGGTTCTTCCATGGCCATCCTCCGCATCGCCCGAATGGGCCACCCCGTACTCCGTCAGGTCGCCGAGGCCGTTCCCCCCGAGCGCATCCAGGATCCTTCCATCCAGGTCCTCATCGACGACATGATCGAGACCTTGCGGGACTACGAAGGCGCCGGCTTGGCGGCGCCCCAGGTGCACGTGCCCCTGCGGGTGGTGGTGCTCGTGCTCGAGTCCGCTCCCGACGACGAGTCCTCGGAGCCGGTCGTGCTCATCAACCCCGAGGTCACCTACCTCACCCAGAACATGCTGCGGTCCTACGAGGGCTGCCTGTCCATCCCGGACCTGCGCGCGGCGGTCAACCGGGTGGGCAAGCTGAAGGTCGAGGCCCTGGATCGCCAGGGCCAGCCTCTCGGCCTCGAGCTCGAGGGTTTTCCCGCCATCGCGGTCCAGCACGAGTGCGACCACCTCGATGGAGTGCTCTTTGTGGATCGCTGCGATCTGCGCACCCTCACCTTCATCGACGAGCTGCGGCGCTTCGGCCCCCTGGATCCCTCCTTCCGGCGAGGTGAGCCCGAGCCCGAGCCGGGTGCGGGTGAGCCCGACTCCGAGCCCCCGGAGGAAGAGCCCACCGAGCCAGAGTCCAGCGCTCAGGCGCGGTCCAGCGCTCGCGCTTCCGCGGGGCCTGCCAGGCCCGAGCCGAGCCCGGTGTCGCTGGTGATGGCCGGCGGTCCGCGGGCCGAGGGTTGAGGCCTTGGGGCTGCTCTCCTGGCTGCTGCCCGGCCCTGCCGATCGCCTGCGCAAGGCCCAGAAGCTCCTCGACCGCGGTGATCCAGGCCAGGCGAGGTTGGTGCTCGAGGGGCTCGAGGGCGCCGATGCCGCCGTCCTGCGAGACTGGGTGCTCGACCGGCTGGTG
>CAZHIK010000465.1:0-7347 GCA_964532635.1 uncultured Enterobacterales bacterium | reverse complement strand
GGCCTCGGCTCCCGGCGGTTGCGTGGACAACTCGCCCGGCGTGGGATCGGCCGGCCTGCGACCTGTACTTCTCCCTCAGCCTGGAGGTGGCGGACTTCGAACCCAACCTTCCCCCGATCCAGGCACATCGGTTGCTCACAGCTGGGCCGCCACCTCCCCGGCGGATGGGTCGGGTGCCGCCACGACAACCGTTCCAGATAGAATGATATGGGCGAGGCATGACCTTCCATACGAGCCGCGGAGCCACCATCCTGGGCGCCTCCTTGGCGGCCTCCTGGCTCTTGGTCGCCTGTGGCGCCCCCGGGCCGGGGGACGTGGGAGCGCGCCTCCACTGCGCTGCCGGCTACCACGATGACGGCGGCGTCTGCGTGCCCGAGGCCTGCGGGGTGGGCCCCTGGGGGGACCTGCCGGTGGATCAGGCGACGGTCCACGTGGACGCATCCGCTGCGGAAGGCGGCGACGGCACCGCCGCCTACCCTCTGCGCGGTATCCAGGCCGCTCTCGATCTGGCGGGCGACCGGGGCGGCGGGTTGGTGGCCGTGGCGGCAGGGACCTACAGGGAGACGCTGTGGCTGAGCGAGGCCCACGGTGAAGTCCACCTGGCGGGTCGCTGCCGAGAGCTGGTGACCTTGGACGCGAGCGCTGGCGAGGAGGCGACCCAGGGGATCGTCTTCCACACCCGCTACGAAGCGGCGGTGATGTCGGACATCGCGGTGCAGGGCGCCCACGACGGAGGGGTGTTGGTGGGTTCCGGGCAGATCGAGCTGGAACGTGTGGAGATCTCGGGCTGTGCGGGAGCGGGGGTCTGGGTCATCTGTGGAGCCCTGGGTACCAGCTCCGAGGTGGACATCATCGACAGTGATGTCCACGACAACGCCCCGTATGGCATGTTGATCGGCGACGGTTCGTCCCTGGTCAGGCTCCGGGACTCCACCATCCGGGACACCCACCCGGTGGACGGGGACCATGGCTACGGCGTGGTGGTCTTCGACGGTGGCTCGCTGGTGGCCGATGCCTGCCGGTTCCAGGGCAACACTTCACTGGGCGTCTGGGTCCGAGAGTCCGGCAGCTCGGTGGTGCTCAGGGACAGCTCCATCCTGGACACCTTCTGGGAGGCGGACGGGCGGTTCGGCCACGGTGTGGAGGTGATGCTCGGCGCGTCGGCCACCCTCGATGGCTGTGAGGTTCGGGGGAACGCGGCCTCCGCGGTCTCCGCGTTCGGATCCGGTACCGAGCTCACCGTGCTCGACAGCGTGATCCGCGACACACAGCCCAACGGGAACGGAGACTTCGGTCACGCCTTGGTCACCGACAGCGGCGCGCGGCTGCTGCTGGAGCGCTGTCGGCTGGAGCGCTTCGGCAACAACGGAATCACGCTCCACGACGAGGCCACAGAGGCCGTGGTGCGGGACTGCGTGATCCGCGACTCGCAGTTTTCGGGGTCGGGTTGGGGTGGGTACGGCGTTCAGATCGGCGATGGTGCGGAGCTGAGAGCCAGCCGTTGTCGGATCCTGCAGGCCGTCACCATCGGAGTCCTCGCCGAGGGCGAGGGTGTGCACGTGTCACTCGACGACTGCGAGGTGCGGGACACCCGGTATGGGATCGCCACTACGGGGGGCTACGGCGTCCAGGCCAACGACGGCGCCTTCCTGGAGCTGCGCGGCTGTGCCTTGAGCAACAACCACGGTGTTGGGCTGCTCGTGGCCAACGAAGGCACGGTTGTGGTCGCGCACGACACCGTGATCGCACAGACCGGGGCAGGGTGGGACCAGTGCAACGTGGCTGGGGTGGGGCTCGAGGTCCAGTTCGGGGCTTCCGTGGAGTGCTCGAGCCTGGTCACCGAAGACAACGAGGGCCCGGGGCTGCTGGCGACGGGTGAAGGGACGAGGCTGTGTTGCGACGGCTGTCTTCTCTCTCGTGACGAGTTCGCGGGCGCGGTCGCGCTGGCCGACAGCACGCTGGAGCTGTCCTCCACGGTGATCTCCGGCGTCGAGCAGAGTGTGGACATCGGCGGTGGCGCTGGGGTCTACGCGGCGGCTCAGGCGGGGATTGCTCCTCCCTCGCTGTCCCTGGTCGGGTGCACCATCACGGACAGTCCCGCCGCGGGGGTCTGGCTCGCGGGTGGGGGCGACTACCAGCTCATCGACAACCTCATCGAGGACAGCCTGGGCGTGGAGTTCGGAACTGGGCTCCGCTGTGGGGACGGCGTCTACGCCCGCTCTGTCTCCGCCTGGGATGGTCGCTCCGGGCTGGTGCTGTCCGGCAATACACTGCGGGGCCACGAGGGAGCGGGGGTGCTGCTGGACGACGCCAGCGCCGCGCTGCCGGGAAACCACTGGTCCGACAACTCCCCCGACCTGCTGGTCCAGGGAGACGCCTGCCTGACGCCCCGCGACGACTACGCCGAGGTGCCCCGAGTGGAGATCTGCCCGGTGTGGGATCGGCCGGTCTGCGATCTCTACTTCGGGATGGGTTTGGGGACGGCAGGGATCGATCCCGGACGGCCGCAGCCCTCCGCCCACTCGGTCATCACCGCGGGGCCACGCCCCCCTCGGCGGCCGAGCTGGAAGCCCGCCACCCACCCCCAACCGCTCGTCCGCGGAGCGGCCGACCACTAGCCTCCCCGCGGCAGCGCCGAGGCACCGGGGCGAGAGAGCCGTCCGTGGTGGTGGCGGAGGGCAGCCCGCCGGCTCGGGGCACTCGTCAGCCCCCCGGTTGGCCCTCGAGGGAGCGGGCGAAGCCCTCGACGGCGTGCAGGTGGATCTGCGCCTGCGTGGCCCGATACAGCGCCCGGGGCAGGCGGGGCTTGTAGTCGTGGACCGCGATCATGGCCCCATGGCCGCCGGGCAGGTGGCGGAGCTCGAGGCGGCCCGGATCCCCCGGGTGGTTCACGGACAGGCGTCCGCCAAGCAGGGGTAGCCAAGCTCGACCCTCGGATTCCTGGGCGGGCCCGAAGCGCAGCAGCGCCACCCCGGCTGCCTCGAAGCGGACCTCGGACGGTCCCTTGCGCACCCGGACGCCAGGCAGATCGCCCAGCCAGGTCAGGTAGGCGTCCAACAGCCAGGTGGCGTCGCGGCCGTTGGGCACGGAGAGGCGCTGCACCGAGCGCACTCCCGGGACGTTGCCGCCGTTCCAGGGGGCCAGGAGGTTCGCGTCGGGCGCCTGCGCCAGGCTGACGCCGTGTGCCCGCAGCAGGGCCAGGGCGTGGGGATCCGCGCCCACCTCGATCCACAGCACCGCCCCGCTGTCCGCCGCCGCCCGCGCCAGGCTGTCGGCTCGCAGCAGCAGGAGGTCCCGGGGATCGCCCTGCAGCAGGCGCTCCTGGGGCCACACGGGCGCCAGCGAGCAGCGAGCCGCCGCCAGGCCCTCGAGGGCCCGGCGCCAGCTGTCGGGGTCGTAGGGATCCAGCAGGTGGTCGGGGAGCATGGTGCTGGGGCCGAGCCTAGCCCGTCCGCGCGCCCGCACCCAGTCCAGCGTGCACCCGTCGAGCTTGGCGGGTCCCGGAAGCGCTGCTACCCTGCTCCCGCGCCTCGTCCCGGCTCGCATCCAGGGGCTCGTCCCCGAGCCTTGCCCGGTGGGCTGGCGAGCGCGCCGTGTCTTTCCCAGGGAGTCCCCATGCGCCTCACCACCCTGGCCATCCTCGTCCTGTGCGTATCGGCCTGCACGGACAACGGTGTCACCGCCTTCAACGCTTCGCCGGAGGTGACCATCATCTCCCATGGCGACGGGGACACCGTCCGAGAGGGCTACCTCGAGACCCTGCGGGGCAACGTCAGTGATCCCGATCACGACACCGAGAGCCTGGTGGCATCCTGGCTGGTCGGCGGCGCGCCGGTCTGTGCGGAGTCCACGGTTGGGCCGGATGGCCTGGTGACCTGCGAGCACGTCTTCGAGCTCGACGGGGGAGCGGTGTCACTGGAGGCACGGGATCCCGAAGGTGCAGCCGGGGTGGCCCGGTTGGACCTGTCTGTGCAGGAGACCGACGCACCCACCGCCGTCATCACCTCTCCCGAGGACGGTGACAGCTACTACGCCGACCAGCTCATCGCCTTCCAGGGCACCGTCTCCGACGGTGAGGACGAGCCCGAGGCGCTGACGGTCACCTGGGAGACCACCGAGCTCGGAGACCTCGGGCTGTCGGTGGAGGTCACCAGCTCGGGCCAGGTCGAGGCCTACGGCAGCCTGGACGAAGGCGAGCACGCCCTGCGCCTGCGCGCGGTGGACAGCACGGGCAAGGAGGCCTTGGACAGCGTGCTTATCCAGGTCGGCCCCGCCAACAGCGCGCCGAGCTGTGAGATCACGGCGCCAGAGGACGGCAGCGCTGGGCCCCAGGGCACCGAGGTGTTCTTCGAGGCCGTGGTCTCGGACCCGGATATCCTGGCCAACGAGCTGGCCGTCTCCTGGAGCTCGGATCAGGACGGCGAGCTGCGCACCAGCGTGCCCGACTCGGACGGCACGGTCCGGGTGGCCATCAACGACCTGTCCGTGGCCACCCACCTGGTCACCCTCACCGTGGCCGACGAGATCGGGGTGAGCTGCACCGACAGCATCTACTACACGGTGGGCACGCCGCCGGAGCTGACCCTCACCTCTCCCTCCGACGGCGACACTGTCAACGAAGGCGAGGATCTGAGCTTCACCGCCACGGTGAGCGACTCCGAGGACCAGCCCACCGACGTCGACTTGAGCTGGACCAGCAGCCTCGACGGCGAGTTCAGCACCCAGGGGGCCGACAGCACGGGTGAGGTCAGCTTCCGCGTCGATGACCTGTCCGGGGGCGACCACACGATCACGGTCCGCGCCACCGACACCGACGGCCTGTACGCCGAGCGCACCATCGGTGTGTCGGTCAACCTGCTCCCCACCCAACCCACCGTCACCCTGGGCCCGGATCCCGCGCTCACCGAGGACGCGCTCACCGCCACCGCGTCGGGCTCGACCGACCCGGACAGCACCGGCACCCTCAGCTACACCTACGTCTGGTACGCGGACGGCGCCTCCAGCTCGGCCTCCACCAGCGCGGTGTTCCCGGCCTCCGACACGGTCAAGGGCTCCACCTACCGCGTGGTGGTGACCGCCACCGACGGACTGGGGGACAGCCCCTCCCGTGAAGCCTCGGTCACCATCTCCAACACCGATCCCGTCCTCATCGGGCCGGCCCTGTCCTCCAGCACGGCGGGCGTGGGCGACACCCTCACCTGCTACGCCACCGCCACAGACGCGGACACCGCCGACATCGTGGTCGTCACCACCACCTGGTCCGATGGCTCCACCAGCAGCGACTACACCGTCACCAGCAGCGATGCACCGGGGGACACCATCACCTGTACCGCCACCGCCGACGATGGTGACGGTGGTGTGGCCACCGGCTCGGTCTCCATCACGGTGTCCAACACCGATCCCAGCGTGGACAGCGTGAGCGTCACCCCCGCCGATCCTGTCGTGGGAGAGGATCTGACCTGCGCAGCCAGCGCCTCGGACCCCGACGGTGGCACGCCTTCCATCAGCTACGCCTGGTCGGGAGGCTCCACCGGGGCCACCTACACGGTGGTCGCCTCCGACGATCCCGGCGACGTCATCACCTGCACCGCCACCGCCACCGACAGCGACGGAGGCTCGGCCACCGGCAACGACAGCGTCACCGTTGCCAACAGCGATCCCGTGCTGGGCACCTTGAGCATCAGCCCCTCCACGGCGTACAACGACGACACGCTGACCTGCTCCGCCAGCGCCACCGACGCCGACGGGGGCACGCCCACGGTGACCTACGCCTGGAGCGACGCCAGCTCGGGCGCCAGCCTGGGCTCCGCAGCCAGCCTCGACCTGGCCAGCCTGTCGCTGGCGTCAACGGCCACCATCACCTGCACCGCCACCGCCACCGACACGGACGGTGGCAGCGACTCCGCCACGGGCAGCATCACGCTGACCAACCGCGCCCCGGTCGTGAGCGTGAGCCTCTCGCCCAGCGCCCCGTCCGCCGCCGACACCCTCACCTGCACCGCGAGCGCCAGCGACGACGACGGTGACAGCGTGACCACCAGCTTCGCCTGGACCGTCTCGGGTACCAGCGTGGCCGCCTCCAGCACCAGCGGGCTCACCAGCACGCTGGCGGGTGCGTTCGCCTACGCCGACACGGTGGTCTGCACCGCGAGCGCCGACGACAGCAACGGCGGCGTCGGATCGGACAGCGCGTCGGTCACCATCAGCAACGCGCCGCCCACCATCTCTGCGGTGACTCTGACCCCCTCCACGCTGCAGACCGACGACACGGTCACCGTCAACGCCTCGGTCTCCGACCCCGAGGGTGACTCGGTGACCATCACCTACGACTGGATCGTCGACGGCAGCACCGTGGTCAGCGGCAGCAGCTCGAACGCCTTGGACGGCGCCACCTGGTTCGACAAGGGCCAGAGCGTGTCCGCCGAGGTGGTGGCCACCGACGGTGTCGGCACCACCCGCGCGGCCTCCTCCGGCATCACCGTGGACAACACCCCCCCCGACGCCCCCACCCTCGGCATCACCCCGAGCGCGCCGACCGTGGGGGACAGCCTGGTCTGCACCGTCGACGCCGCCTCGTCCGACGACGACGGCGACAGCGTCACCTACACCATGAGCTGGACCGTGGACGGCGTGGCCTACGAGGTCGGTGGCGTGCTCGACACCGGCGATCCGGGCTTCGCGGGCCCCTCCACCACCACCTGGACCGACGACACCGTCGATGGCTATGACGTCGATCTGGGACAGGAGTGGGAGTGCACCGCCACCCCCAACGACGGCGACGACGACGGCACCCCGGCCACCACCTCGATCACCGTGTTCGAGTCGGTGTCCTTCGACAGCTGCGGCCAGACCGGCTCTACGGGCCCCAGCCAGACCCAGTGCGACAGCAGCTACACCGGCACAACCCTCGAGGGTGACGTCACCGTGACGTCCGGCATCCAGTACTGGACCGTGCCGGCCTCGGGCTCATACGAGATCGCAGTGGCTGGCGCTGCTGGAGGCAAGAACACCGATCACAGCCACATCGGCGGCTACGGCGCCGAGATGATCGGCACCTTCAGCCTCACCGGTGGGGACGTCCTGGCCATCGTCGTGGGCCAGGAGGGCACAGACGGCACAGAGGACGCTGGCGGCGGCGGGGGCACCTTCGTCTACAACGACACCACCAGCACGCTGCTCGTGGCGGCGGGCGGTGGCGGCGGCGGCGCTGAGGACGACAACGACAGCAGCTACATGACCTCGTACAAAAACGGCGTCACCGGCACCTGTGGCCAGGACACGCTGGCCCACTCCGGCGGCCTGACCGCCGGTGGCTGCGGCGGTGACGGCGGCGACAACGACGTCTAC
>CAZHIK010000464.1:0-7348 GCA_964532635.1 uncultured Enterobacterales bacterium | reverse complement strand
CTTCAACCAGGGTGCCGACCACCGCCGCCGGGGGGTCAAGCCTGCCACCCTGCGGTCTCGACTGCTGCGGGCCAACGGCCTGCTGGCCGGCCGCACCGAGCTGTGGACCGGCGACTATGCGACGCTGCTCGAACGCGCCGGGCCGCGGGACCTGGTCTACATGGACCCACCCTACATGGGCGTGAGCGGTAGCCGCGACGCCCGCTACCACCAGGGGCTGGACCTGGACCGCTTCGTGGTTCAGCTCGACGACGCGAACGCTCGGGGGCTGCGCTACCTGATCAGCTTCGACGGGCGGCTGGGCGACCAGCGCTACGGGCCCGAGCTACCGGCCAGGCTGAGCCTGCGTCGCCTGGAGCTGCCCGCAGGGCGATCGAGCCAGGCCACCCTGGCGGGGCGAAGCGAGCGCACGGTGGAGTCCCTCTACCTGTCGCCCACGCTACTGTCCGAGCTGGAGCGCTCGAGCGTCTTGGAGGAGCTGACCGGGTGACCGTGCCCCGAGGCTCGCGCACTCCGGAACGGAACCGTCCCCAGCACGCGGGCTGCGGTCACTTTCTGTCCGCCACCCTTCCTCTCCCGAGGATACCTTTCTCTCCCCGCCCGCCCTCTGTCGGAGCTTCCATGGCTCGCTTCATCCACGCCGCTGATCTCCACCTCGGGCGCCTGCTCCACGGCCAGCGCCTGCTCGAGGATCAGCAGCACGCCCTGGCCCAGCTGCGAGAGCTGATCGCCGATCGCCGGCCCCACGCGGTGCTGCTGGCGGGCGACATCTACGATCGCTCCGTGCCTCCCAAGGAAGCTGTGGAAGCGCTCGACGCCTTCCTCTGCGATGTGGTGCTCGAGCTGGGCGTACCGGTGGTGCTCATCGCCGGCAACCACGACTCCCCCGAGCGCATCGGCTTCGGCGCCCGCCTGCTCCATGCCCGGGGGCTCCACATGGTGGGCGCTCTCTCCGCAAAACCCGATCCCCTGGTGATCCAGGACGATCACGGCCCGGTCGAGATCTTCGCCTTGCCGTTCCTCGAGCCCGCCCGGGTCCGGGCCCTGCTGGCCGACGACTCGATCCGCGACCAGCATTCCGCCATGGCCGCCATGGTGGCTCGCGCGGTGGCCTCTTCCTCGGCCCCTCGCCGCGTGCTGGTGGCCCACGCCTTCGTCGCGGGCGGCCTGGGCTCCGACTCCGAGCGCCCCCTTTGCATCGGCGGCGCCGAACAGGTGGAGGCCGATCTGTTCGAGCCCTTCACCTACACCGCCCTGGGCCACCTCCATCGCCCCCAGCCGGTGGGCTCCAGCTCCATCCAGTATGCCGGCTCCCTGCTCAAGTACTCGCTCAACGAGATCGAGCAGCCCAAGTCCTTCACCGTGGTCGACATCGACGCCGCGGGCGAGGTCGAGGTCACCCGCGAGCCGGTGCGTCCGCTGCGGGATCTGCGCCGCATCCAGGGCACCATCACCGACCTGCTGGCGGTGGCCCCCCAGGGCCCGCCCGAAGACTGGATCGTGGCCTCCTTGCTCGACAAGGGCCCGGTGTTCGACGCCATGGCCAAGCTGCGCCAGCACTACCCCAACATGCTCCACCTCGAGCGCCCCGAGCTCGAGCTCGATCAGCCCATCCAGCTCCCCGGCTCCGACCACGCCCAGCAAGACATCGACACCCTCTTCTCCCGCTTCTTCGAGCAGGTCACCGGCGACGCCCTCTCCCCCGCCGAAGCCGCCGCGCTCGAGGATGCCCTGGCCGAGCTCCACGCGCGGGAGGTGGCCCGATGAAGCCCCTGCGCATCCTGCTCGAGGCCTTTGGCCCCTTCCCCGCGGCCCAGTGGGTCGACTTCCGCGACCTGGGCGCCCGCACCCTTTTCCTGATCTCGGGCCCCACCGGCTCGGGCAAGACCTCCGTTCTGGATGGCATCTGCTTCGCACTCTACGGTCAAGCCACCGGCGCTGATCGCCAGGTCAAGTCGCTCCGCTCCGACCACGCCGCACCTTCCCTCCCCACGCGCGTGGTCTTCGACTTCGAGCTGGCGGGCAGCCTCTACCGCATCGAGCGCTCCCCCAAACAAGAACGCCCCAAGAAGCGTGGCACCGGCACCACCCCGCAGGCCGCCGGGGCCACTCTCTGGCAGCACGATGGCCCGGTGCTGGACGACTCCCCACCTACCCACGTGCTGGCCACCGGCTGGGGCGACGTCAGCGCCAAGGCGGCCGAGCTGCTGGGCTTCGAGGCCAGCCAGTTCCGCCAGGTGGTCATCCTGCCCCAGGGCGAGTTCCGCCGCTTCCTGGCGTCCGACACCAAGGCCCGGGCCGAGATCCTCTCCACCCTGTTCGAGACCCAGCGCTACCATGAGCTCCAGCATCTGCTCAAGGCCCGCAAGCTCGCCATCGAGAGCCAGCTCCATGACTCCAAGGTGAAGCGCAAGGCCATCCTCGACAAGATGCAGGTCACCTCGCCCACAGAGCTGGAAACCAAGCGCGCCGCCCAAGCCCTCCAGCTCACCCAGCTCGAGGCCCAGGTCAACCAGCTGGCCGCCGCGGCCCAAGCCGCCAAGGCCCAGCTCGATGCCGGTCGCGCCTGCCAGGCCAAGCTCGACGAACTGTCTGCCGCTCGTGCCGCCCTGGCCGCGATCCAGGCCGGCGAATCCCGCATCGAACTCCAGCGCGCAGAGCTCAACGCCGCCCGAAGCGCCACCGAGATCGCCGGCTACGAGACCCACAGTGCCGACCGCGGTCGCGAACTGGCCGACGCCAAGCGCGAGCGCACCACGTCCCAGGAACTCGTTCGGCTCGCCACCCAGGCCCACACCACGACCCAAGCCGAGCTCGAGGCTCAGCTCGCTCGGGCGGATGAGCTGGAAGCGGCCCGGGAGCGGCGATCCGATCTCCACAGCAAGGCCGAGCTGGCCCAGCAGCTCGACAACGCTCGCAGCGCCGCCGCCCAGGCCCAGCGCCAGCTGCGCGCCGCAGAGCGCGCCGTGGCCCAGGGAGAAACCCACGAAGCCAAGTCCGAAGCCGACTACCAGGCTGCCCGCGAGCGTGCCCAGCGGGCCCGGAGCCTGGCCGACGGCCTCGGTGCGGCCCGTGTAGCTGCCAAGGCCGCGGCCGACACCCTGCGCGGCCGTCGCGACCTCACGCAGCGCCAGTCAGAGCAGCAACGGGCCACCACCGCCCGCGACGCCGCCCAGGCGGCTCTCCAGACCGCGAACGAAGCCCTCACCGCGTCCCAGCGCAGGCTGGTCTCCCTCAACCGGGCCCGCCTCGCGGGCCAGGCCTCCCGGCTCGCGGCCGGCCTCGAGCGGGGCCAGCCCTGCCCCGTCTGCGGCTCCCCTGAACACCCGGCCCCCGCGGCGCCCCGCCCCGACATGCCCTCCGACGCCGACCTCGAGGCCGGCGAAGCCGCGATCACCACCGCCACGAATCAACGCGACGAGCGCCAGGCGGCGATGTCCCGCGCCAGCAACGCCCTGTCTGCTGTCGATTCGCGCATCGCTGGCCTGCGGGAGCAACTGGGCGACGCAGCCGCCACCGCGCTGGCCGCCCTCGAGCAGGACTCCTCCGCTGCCCAGCAAGCCCTCGAGCTCGCGCAGCAAGCCTCCGCCTCCCTCCAGCAGCAGAGCAACCGAGCCGCCCAGCTCCAACAAGCCCACGCCGACGCCGGCACCGCCCTGGCCGCTGCCCGCGAGGCCCACGCCGAAGCGGTCGGCGCCGACGCCAGCGCCCGCCAGGCGGTCCAGAGCGCCGAGCAGGGCCTGTCGGTCGAGCTTCGCCCCCCCGGGGCCCTCGAGCGCGCCACCCGCAACGCGGAAGCCATCGTGCACGACATGGTCGCCGCCCTCGAGGCCGCTCGGAGTGCCGCCGAGGCCGCTGGCAACAAGCTCACCGACACCACCGCCCGCCTCGAACAAACGATCGTCGCCCTCGAGCTGGCCGAGCAACGAGCCGCCGACGCCGCCGTCGAGCTGGCCAAGCGCATCGCCGAAGCCGGCTTCGCCGACGTGGCCGCCTACGCGCACGCCAAGCGCGACGCCGACGTGACGGCCCAGCTCGAGCGCGCCATCAAGGCCTGGGAACACGCCCTGGCCGACACCAGCGGCCGGCTCGAGCGCGCCACCACTGCGGCCGAGGGTCTCGAGGCCCCGGATCTGCCCGCCCTCGAGGCCGCCGAAGCCTCCGCCCGCGAAGCCCACGCCACCCAGCGCGAGCAGCTGGGCAGCGCCCGCTCGATCCTGGCCGAGCTGGTCGCCACCCTGGCCGAGCTCGCGCGCATCGCCGCCGCACAAGCCGACGAAGAAGCCCAGCTCACCGTCGTGGGCCGGCTGGCCAACGTGGCCACCGGCAGCAACAGCGCACGGCTCAGCTTCGAGCGCTTCGTGCTGGCCTCCCTGCTCGACCAGGTGCTGCTGGCCGCCAACACCCGCCTCAGCGTCATGTCCAGCGGTCGCTACAGCCTACGGCGCACCGACATCGTGGCCGACCGCCGCAGCCACGCCGGCCTGGACCTCGAGGTGCTCGACGCCCACACCGGCCGGGCCCGTCCGGTATCCACCCTGTCGGGCGGCGAAGGCTTCGAGGCCTCCCTGGCCCTGGCCCTGGGGCTGGCCGACACCGTCCAAGCCCGCAGCGGCGGCATCCACCTCGACGCGGTCTTCGTGGATGAAGGCTTCGGCAGCCTGGGCCAAGAAGACCTCGACGCAGTGCTGCAGTCCCTGCAAGACCTCCAGGTCGGCGGCCGACTGGTGGGCATCATCAGCCACGTGGCCGAATTGCGCGAGCGCATCACCACCCGCCTCGAGCTCACCAAGGGCCGCGGTGGATCATCCGCCCGCTTCGTGGTCCCATAGGGGCGATGCTCCGAACCACCTCCATCCTCCCCGTCCTGCTGCTGCTCCCCGGCTGCCTCCCGCTGCTCGACGGACGCCGGCCGCTGAAGAACCTCAACGTCCGCACGGGCCGGGGCTTCTCCATCACGGCCGACATCTTCTGCGAGATCACCTGCGGCGTCAGCTACCAGAGCTGGGATCCGGCCCACGGCGCAACCGACGCCCGCCTGATGGGCTACGCCATCGATCCGGGTGACATCGAGTGGGGCCTGCGGGTCTCCCCGGACGAACGCTGGGCCGGCGTGGTCGATGCTCACTTCCCCTACGTCATCCTGGCGCTGCACGACTACGATTCCGGCTTCGACTGGCCATCATGCGCCGGCCTCGAGCGCGATGCCTGCGCCTTCCAGGCCCAGCAAGGCTTGCAGGCTCTCCAGGAACCCGGGGGAGAATCCCACATCCTGTCCACCCAGGCCCCCGGCGGCCTCGGGCTCCGAATTTCGCCCTGATCCGGTACGATCGCAGTTGACGACGGCCCTTCACGCCTCTAAGGTGCGCCCGCCAGCGGCCACGCCCTGCGGGCGACGTTTGGCACGCTTTCCCAAGGAGTTCCCATGCGCTCGGTCCAGCTCCCCTCCCTCGCCGCCCTGCTGCTCCTCGCTGCTTGTAGCGGCGACGGCTACTCCCCCAGCCTCACCATGATCCGCATCGGATCGGTCGAGGTCGAGGAGCCGCCCCCGGTGCCCGAGGCGCTGTACACCCCCGGCGTGAACATCAAGCCGGAAGACTACGAGTACACGGCCGACGCCAAGTGGATGCCTGTGATCCTCGATATCTCCAACATGAAGGAGCTGGACGACCCCACCCCCCTCGAGAAACACGCCGAGTACGACTACAGCACCGGCACCGGCTCGCTGATCGACGAGCTCGAGGGCGAGATGGCGATGAACTACGATGACGTCGAGCAGGGCGCCATCGGAGACTGCTACTTCCCCGCGGCCCTGGCGGCCTCGGTGTTCATCGACGAAGACGACGCCATCCGCTCCGGCCTGATCCGCGAGGTCGAAGACAAAAACGGCATGGTCACCCACTTCTCGGTCCGCTTCTACGACGCCTGGGGTGTGTACCAGGACATCGCGGTCGACGGCGACCTGGTCCGCAAGAACGGCAAGACCACCTACGCGCGCTCCATGGACACCAGCTCCAGCAAGGAAGAGTGGTGGGTCTCCCTGGTCGAAAAGGCCTACGCCGAGTGGCACGGCGGCTACGAGGAGATCGGCGGCGGCGGCTGGGTCGGCGACGTCATGCAGGCGCTCACCGGCTCCAACGCCACCTACCGCAACATGAAGTGGATGAGCGACGACACCATCGGACGCTCCATCGTGGACAACCTGGCCAAGAACCGCCCCGTGGCCGCTGGCACCCACGGCGAGGACTCCGGGGTGGACTACGAAGGCAAGGGCGTGTGGGCCAACCACGCCTACTCCATCCTCGGCGCCGAAGAGCGCGACGACACCTGGTACATCACCATCCGCAACCCCTGGGGTTGCTGCGAGCCGGGCGACACCGGCGGCGGTGACGGCATCTTCGAGCTCGACATGGCCACCTTCCGCGAGCTGTACTCGGGCATCACCCTGGGCGGCAACTACACCGTTGACCACACCGCCCCCGACGCCATCGACGACCTGGCTGTGGTCGAAGACGACACCGGCCTGTGGCTCACCTTCACCGCCAGCGGCGACGACGGCGACGACGGCCTGGCTGAGAGCTACGACATCCGCATCTCGTCCCAGTCCATCTCCAGCTCCAACTTCTACGACGCCGATCAGATCGACGTCGGCGGCCCGGCCATGCCCGGCGACGACGAGCGCATCGAGCTGGGCGACCTCAACCCCGGCGACTGGTACTTCGCGGTCAAGGTCGAAGACGAGTCCGGCAACATCAGCGCCATGTCGAACGTGGCCCAGCACACCGTCGGCGGCGGCAGCGACACCAGCGAGCCGGCCCAGGCCTTCGAGTTCCTGCAGGACTGGGAGGGCGACACCTCCGCCTGGACCATGACCGGCCTGTGGCACATCACCACCCTCGACTACGTCAGCGCCAGCCACAGCGTCTGGTTCGGCGACGAGGACTCCTGGACCTACAACACCGGCTCCGCGGTCTCGGGCACGCTGACCTCCCCCAAGCTCGACACCAACGGCGTGTCCTCCCCCTACTGCATGTGGGACCACGTGCTCGACGTGGAGAAGACCTCCAGCCGCGACCTCGCCATCCTCGAGGTCGCCACCGAGTCCGGTGGCTTCTCCAACTGGACCACGGTCTGGGAGAAGGAAGACACCAGCTACTACTGGGCTTGGGGCGAGGCCGACCTGTCCCGCTACAGCGACCAGGTCATCAAGCTTCGCTTCAGCTTCGACTCCGTCGATGGCACCAACAACGACGGCTTCGGCTGGATGATCGACGACCTGTGGTGCATGGACTACTGATATGGAGTGACCCCTTGTCAAGTGGCTCCGACCTTGGGGGTGGTACGGCTG
>CAZHIK010000463.1:0-7352 GCA_964532635.1 uncultured Enterobacterales bacterium | reverse complement strand
GAGGAGCTCATCATCCTGGACGTACGTGAGATCGTCTCCTACGCCCAGTTCTTCCTCATCTGCCACGGCACCAGCTCCCGCCAGGTAGCGGCCATCGCCGATGCAGTCCGCGCCGACATCAAGGCTGAGCTCGGGGAGCTCCCCCTGGGTATCGAGGGACAGCAGTCCGGACGTTGGGTGCTGGTGGACTACGGGGACGTAGTGGTGCACATCTTCGATGAGCACCAGCGCACCTTCTACGATCTCGAGGGCCTCTGGGTGGATGCGCCTCACCTGCCCCTGCCCGAGGAAGTGCCCGCGGATCGCCCTGGCGTCGCCGCTCCGATGTAGCGCGCCCTGCCCACCATGAAGCTGCTGATCCTGGAGGTGACCCGGGGTCGTACGTCGTGGGCGGACACCGCGGCACAGGACTACCTGAAGCGCATCGGGCGCTTCGCTCGGGTCGAGGAGCGCCAGCTCAAGCCAGCCGCCCGCGGTGTCACCCCAGAGCGGGCGCGTCTCGACGAGGGCAAGCGCCTGCTGGCCGCCGGCAGGCCCGGTGACCGCCTGGTGGTGCTGGACGAGCGCGGCGTAGGGCTGGACACGCTCGCCTTTCGTGATCTGTTGGCCGAGGGCGAGCGCGGCCGCTACCGCCGCCTCGTGTTCGCCATCGGGGGACCCTTCGGGCACCACGAGAGCACTCGGGCCAAGGCCGATGCCGTCGTCGCGCTGTCTCCGCTGGTGTTGAACCACCAGGTGGCGCGGGTGTTGCTGCTCGAACAGATCTACCGAGGCTTCACCTTGATTCGGGGCATCCCGTACCACCACTGAGGTGCCCTTGGGGCTCGCTCGCGATCTGCTGGATGTGCTGCTTCCCACGCCGTGCGCGGCCTGTGGGGCGCTGGCCGGGGACGGTACCCTGGTGCGGCTGTGCGCCAGCTGCGAGGATCAGCTGCCAGCCCATGCCTGGCCCCTGGCGAGCCCCATCCCCGGCATCAGCAGCGGCTGGTACCTCGCCCCCTACGACGGGGTGGGGGGCGACCTCGTGCGGCGTGGCAAGTATGGGCTCCAAGAGGAGTTGTTGGTCGAGCTCGCCAGGCTCGCAGCCCGCAGCGCCGCCCCTGGACTGCCCGGGGTGGACTTGATCACGGGGGTGCCCACCCCTCTGGGGCGCCGCATGGTGCGAGGCTTCTCGGTACCCGACATCCTCGCCGGGGAGCTCGCGAGGAGGATGGCTGTGCCCCACGCCCACCTGCTCGCCCGCCGGAGCGGCACCCGTCAGGCCCAGGTCTTGCACCAGGAGCGCTGGGAGAACGTGCGCGGAGCAATGCACCTCCGCCGACCGCTGGCCGAGGGGCTGCGAGTGCTACTGGTGGACGACGTGGTGACCACCGGGGCCACCGCCGCCGCATGCGCCGAGGTGCTGCTGATGGGGTGGGGCCGTCGAAGTCCACCTCTTCGCCTTCGCCTCCGTACTGGGTTGACTTCGAGCGAGGTGGGCTGCGCCATATCCCCCACACCGTGACACAGGTGTCCGATTTCGCCCGGCGCCCCGCAAGCCGTGAAACCAGGGGACAAAGAATGACATCAGATCAGGATGACGCTGGCCGAACCATGTGTACCTATGGAATAGGAGTTTCGCGGAGTCATCGACAACTTGGGCTGTCGAGACCTGCTTTGGAATTGTCACTTTCGAGGTCTTTACCTCTTCTTGGCACGGGATGTGCTTGGATGGAAGGCAGGAGTCCTTTGAATCCCCCAGGGAATTCTAGGTGAAGGAGGTCAGCATGAACCGCACAGAGACCGTCTCACTGGGCGACCTCATTTCGCTGTTCTACGAGGAGTATCTGGCGCTCTACGGTGACGAAGAGCTCGCTGCGGTGGCGGCTGCTGCCACGGTCAACGAGCTGCTCGCCGATCGCGCCGAGCGCCCCGAGGACGCCGAAGAGGCAGCCTAGTCCTACACGCCCCGACGCGGGGTCGAGCGTATTTGTGCTCGGCACCCCTGCGATCATGCTCTGTTCGCCCGCTCACTCCGAGCGGGCGTCGCACATCCGGCGCACGTAGTAGTGCCTTCTCGCTTCCCCCGTCACCGCTTCCCGAGTAGTATGGCGGATGCTGCAGGCCGGGACGACGGTGGGCTCTCCGCCCGCTCTCCCGGTTCCCCCCCGCCCCTCGCTCCTCCCTCCCGAAGCATGAACCCCAGCCACTCGCCTGGCCCCTTTCTGGCGCGGCTCGTCCAGGTCGTGGACATCGAGGCCGCCTGGACGCTCCACCAGGCGCGCATCAAGGTCGTGGATGCGCTGCTGGACGAGGTGCGCGAGCACGTCCTGCTCTCCCTCTCGGATGATCTGGGCCTGGCTGATCTGGGCCCGTGGACGCGGCGGCTGGTGGCCGACTACCTCGAGCGGGTGCTCGAGCACTCCTACCGTGGTCCCCAGGCGGAGCAGGCTGGGCTGCCCCAGGTGGACGAGAGCTGGCGCCATGCCATCGAGGATGCGTGCGATCCCATGGCCTTGGCGGTGCTCCGGCTGCGGTACGGCGACGGCCTGCCACCCGCCGACGTGGCTCGTCACTGCAGCCTGGATCTCTCTTCGCTGCAGGCTGTGATCGAGGGCCTGCGGGAGCTGATGCGCGCCGAGGTCCGGGGCCGCCTCGGCTCCGCAGGCGGCGGCGTCGCATGGACCGACGCGCTGCTGACCAAGGTCGTCACGGCGGTGGGTTCCTCCTGCCCCGATGCTTCGGTGTTGGTGGGCATCGTACAGGGCCGGGAGCCGGTCAGCCGCCAGGAGCAGCGGATCCATGCCCACACCCGCTCCTGCCCCCACTGCGCGCGGGGTGTGCGCCTGCTCCGAGCTGGGATCCTGCAGCCGGAGCGGCTGTGTGCCCCGCCCCCCCAAGGGCGTCCGTCCGACTCGGTGCACCTGCTGGCGCTCCACCTGCATCCCCAGGCCCGGGGCCACCTGCGCGGTCTGGCGGGGGCCCTCGGGCGCGGTGTGCTGCGGGTGGGCGAGGACTCGTTGCTGGTGGACATCGGGCGGAGTGCGGACTGGAAGGAAGTGCTCGCACAGCGTGCGCGCATGGGACTCCCCTCCCGGGATCAGATCCGGGGTGCCCTGCACCGGGGCCCGGGTCGCTGGACTTCACGGGTGGTCATCGGCTCTGCGCCTGTGACCGCGCTGGACCTCTCCCGGGCCAGGCCCTGGGGCGAGATCGATGACATCCCCGCGCTGCCCGAACCTCTCCCTCCGCCTCCGAGTGTCGCGCGCTGGTGGTCCGGTGCCGTGGCTGTGGGCACCTTGGCCGTGCTGGTGGGCAGCTGGGTGCTGCTCGAGCGGGAAGACAGGGCCGCCTACCCCCTCGAGGCCCACATTCGCGATGGTGGTGGCGCCGTGGTCGCGCGCTTCGACGTCAACGACCTGGCCTTCGTCAACGCATACAGCTTCGGCCCTGGCGGTGTCGAGCCCCAGCTGATCAGTGCCACTGCGGCCGACAAGGCCAGTCTGGCCACCGGGGAGGGCGACTTCGAGCTGGTCACCCTCGAGCCCGGGCTGGTCATCGTCTCGGGGCCTGGCCCCATCGTCGATCTGGATCAGGTCTGGCGCTCGAGTGACCTGCTCAGCCATGGCGGGGTGGGTATCCGCGAGCGCATCCTGGCCATCCAGCCCGACTACGACGTGGCGGTCTTCTGGGGTGGGGATTAGGCAAGCGGGCCGTGGAGCGGCCGGCCACACCGCTGGGCTCCACCCAGCATCGAGGAGCCCACTATGCGCGTCACGCCTCTCGACATCATCCAGAAGGACTTCGAGAGGGTCCGTCGCGGCTTCGATCCCGACGCTGTGCGCGAGTTCCTCGAGGAGGTGCGCGAGAGCCTCGAGGAGGTCCTCAAGGAGAACCAGCAGCTCAAGGATCTGCTGGTGGCCCGCCAAGACGAGATCGCGACCCTCCGCGAGTCCGAGCTGGGCATCAAGGACACCCTGCTGCTGGCACGTCAGCTGGCCGCCGACGTGCGCCGCGCCGCCCACAGGGAGGCCGACGTCATCGTGGGCGAGGCCCGCATCGAGGCCGAGCAGATCCTGGCCACGGCCCACGACGAGCACCGGCGCACGATGGAGCAGATCATGCGCCTGCGAGCCATCCGGCAGCACTACTTCTCCAACATGCGCGCCCTGCTCGACAGCCAGGGCAAGACACTCGCTGAGATCGAGGCCCAGTCCGAAGCCCTCGCGCTGCCTCTGCAGGCCGACGGAGTCGATGTCTCCGAGCCGAACCCCACTTTCTGAAACTCCTCACCATCCATCACACCCGAGCCCGAGGTCCCCGATGTCCGCCGTTGCGAACTTCTTCGAAGAGATCCTGCCCCAGAAGCTTGCCGACAACGAGGAGCTGGCCGAGACCATCGGCGCGGCCATCCAGTTCGACATCGAGGGTGCCGGCACCTGGACCCTCGACTGCCGCGAGGGCGGCAAGGTCGTCCAGGGCCCGGTGGATGAGCCTGGCTGCGTCGTGGCTACCAAGGCCGAGAACTGGGAGCAGATCCTCGAAAACCCCATGATGGCGACCCAGTTCTTCATGATGGGTGAGCTCACGGCGACGGATCTGGGCCTCGCCATGCAGCTCCAGAACATCTTGGGGTGAGCTGAGGCGTTCGTGCCGACGGGGCTTCGCCCCGCAGCACAACGCCGAGGTCGGTGGCGGGGCGTGTCGGCTTCACGTTCCGGCGCTGACGTTGTCTGCGACTCCACAGCGCCTACCCCGGGTTGCGGCGCTGTGGCGGCTTGGGGTGTTCGCGGCGAGGCGCGGCCGGGTCGCTCCGCCCGGAGGAGGGACGTCCATGCGGACGTTGTGTCGCAGCGCGGGCCTGCGGCCGCGCTGCCGGCACGAACGTCCTTGCCATCGCTACCCGGAGTCTAGAGTGAGCCGAACTTCGACTTCGCCAAGGCGAAGGACTTGCGGTGGGTGCGGTCCTCTTCGGCCAGCCGGCTGAAGAGTTCCTCCAGCTCGGGGTAGAGGAAGGAGAACTGGCTGCGGCCGTGGACCTCTGCGCCTTCGCCTTCGATCTTCAGGGCAAGCTCGATAGCGTCGCCGGCGGACAGGGGTTTGGTGGCCACGTCGGCGAGGGTCTTCTCCAGATCAGCCAGCAGTCCGCGCGCCTCTTCCACCTGGATGGGGAGCTGGGATTCGTCGACCACCTGATCCGGCTTGGCGGTGGCCTCGTGGATACGGATGGTGGCCGCGTGGTAGCGCTCGGCTTCGGCGGACAACCGCCAGAAGGTGGAGAACTCGACGTTGTCGGAGAACTGCTGCGCGAAGTGGTCGTAGATCGCGGCCACGGCGAGCTCGATGTCAGCGGCGAGCGTGATGAATTCCCTGAGCAGCATCTCGGCCTCGGTCGGCGGGGGGGAGGGAAGAAGTAACCCGTTGAGGCGGCGGGACGAGAAGGCGTTAGCGTACGACGAACCACCACAGGCCCGTGGAGTCGTGATCATGAGATCGACCGACCTCACTTCGCGCAACGCGATGCTTCTCGTCCTCGCCCTCGGCTCGGCACCCGCCCATGGGCTGGAGTTGGTCGTCGAGCGCCACCAGCTCTCCAACGGTCTCCCGGTGTTGCTGCACGAGGAGCATGCGGTGCCGGTTGTGACCTTCCAGGTCTTCTACAGCTGCGGATCCCGAGATGAAGTAACGGGCGCTACGGGAATCTCACATTTGCTCGAGCACATGATGTTCAACGGCTCGGAGCACTACCCCCCCATGGCCTTCGACCGCCTGCTCGAGGCCGCTGGCGGCAGCTCCAACGGCTACACCTGGAAGGATCAGACCGCCTACATGGAGACCTTTCCCCCGGCCGCTCTCGAGCTGGTGCTCGACATGGAGGCCGACCGGATGCGCTCTCTGGCCATCACCGACGAGAACCTCGAGCAGGAGCGGGGCATCGTGGCCGAGGAGCGTCGGTGGGCGGTGGACAACGACAACGATGGGGCCCAGTGGGAAGCGTTGATGTCCCTGATGTTCCAGGCTCACCCCTACCGGGATCCCGTGGTGGGTTGGATGGACGACATCCAGAGCCTGTCCCGGGAGCAGCTGCAGGGCTGGTACGACCGCTGCTACGCTCCGTCCAATGCGCTGATCGTGCTGGCGGGGGACATCGAGCCCGCCGCCACGATCGAGGCCCTCGAGGCCCGCTTCGGCGTGCTCGATCCCGGCGAGCCCGTGGTCCATCCACACTGGAACGAGCCGGAGCAGCAGGGCTTGCGCTACGCGGAGCTGCACCGCCCTGCGGGTCAGCCCTCCATAAGCATCGGCTTCGTGGGGCCAGGGGCGATGGACCCCGACCTGCTGCCCCTCGAGCTGCTGGACTACGTCCTGAGTGGTGGACGCTCCAGCCTGCTCATCGACGAGCTGGTCTATCGGGATGAGGTACTGCTCGATGTTGGCACCACCCTGATCCCCCTCGAGCAGGCCAGCCTGTTCCTCGTGGACGCCACGCCCGCGCCGGGGGTGGAGGTGGAGGCGGCCCTCGAGGCCCTCGAGGCAGTGATGGAGAACGTCCGGCGCATTCCCCTCGAGCCGGGGCGCATCGATCGTGCTCGGCGCCAGCTGGAGCTGTCTCTGTACCAGGACCTCGAGAGTGTGGAGGAGCGGGCGGACCTGTTCGGCTCCTGGGAGCTGTTCTTCGGTGGCAGCGATGCGCTGCTGCAGCGGCCGGCGGCGTGGGCCGAGGCCGATCCCGAGCAGCTGCGCGCTGCGGCGGAGCGTTGGCTGTCTCCTGAGCGGAGGAACATCGTCGTGCTCTTTCCGGGCGACGAGGGAGGTGAGGAATGACGCGCTTCGTCCTCGCGCTGGCCTGCGCCATGCTGGCGCTGCCCCGCCTCGCCCAGGCCGACTCCGAGCTGCTCGTGCCAAGGGACGCCACCGTGGGCAACGGGCTCGCGGTCCGCGTCATCGAAGACCACAACCTGCCCCTGGTCTCCGTGGTGCTCACCATCCCGGCCGGAGCGGTGCACGATCCCCGGGACCTGTACGGCACTGCCGCTCTCACCGCCCGGCTGCTCACCGAGGGCACCGCTCACCGCTCTGCACTCGAGCTGGCGCAGGCCATCGAGGAGCTGGGGGGTGATCTCGATGTGGACGCGGGATCGAGCTTCACCACCGTCTCCGCCAGCTTTCTGGCTCGGGATCTGACCGAGGGCCTCGAGCTGATGGCCGAGGTGGTGGCCGAGCCGTTGCTGGCCGAGGAAGACCTCGCCACGGAGCGTGAGCGGGCCCTGGCCGATCTGGCCGAGAACCTCACCTACGCCCCCTTCGTTGCCAGCCGGTTCGTCCTCGCCGATTGCGGCCAGGCCCGAGAGCGGCACCGCTGCGAGCCTGGC
>CAZHIK010000462.1:0-7364 GCA_964532635.1 uncultured Enterobacterales bacterium | reverse complement strand
GAACAGGTTGGACACACCAGTGAGCCAGGGGTTGGAGGGCTCGCTGACCACCACGTCGTAGCTGCCCGGTGGGGTGAGCATCATGTGGTTGCGGGCGTCGTTGACCACCGGCACCACCCGGGGGTCCTCGAGGGGGCGGTGGTTGTGCTCGTCGAAGAAGTGGGAGGCCTCGAAGATCGCGGGTTCCAGCTCCACCAGATCGATGCGCTCGCTGTCCGGATGCAGGGTGACCGCACCCGCGGTGATGCCCGAGGCCAGGCCGATCACGCAGGTGTTCTCCACCTCGCGCCCGAAGAAGAAGGGCAGGTGGCCCACCATGACCTGGGTGGGCATGTCCGAGGTGGTGGAGGCGTCGACCTTGCCGTTGTTGGCCAGCCAGATGTTGCCGGTCTTGCGGTTGACCGCCACGGTGACCACCGACGACAGACCCTCGTTGTAGTAGAGCAGATCGTAGGGCTCCACCGCGTAGTTGCGCACGTGCTCCCGGCTGCGCTCGGCCAGCTCGGTCACGTACTTGAACATGCCTGCGGTCATCAGCAGGGGCTCCCAGGGAGGGGGGAAGACCGCTCCCAGCACCACAACCACCAGGCCTGCCCCCCCCGCGGTGGCGAAGCGCGGCAGGTGGCGACGACCCGCCACCACCCAGGCGGCACCCAGGGCGATGACCCCACCCAGCACGTTGATGCCGTTGGCGAAGGTGATGGTCCCCACCACGTGCAGGTTGGGCAGGAGCACCAGGGCCGCCCCGAGGGAGCCGACGATGGCGCCGATGGTGTTGACGCCGTAGACCCTTCCCACGGGCCCCGCCAGGCTGCCGGAGTCGGCCACCAGGGAGCGCACGGCCAGGGTGAAGCTGGCGCCCATCAGCACCGCAGGCGGGGTCATGACCGCCATGGCCAGCCCCAGCCAGGTGGGCCAGAAGAAGCCCTCTTTCCCCTCGATCAGGTCGAACAGCTCCACGTAGAGGTAGGGCAGCTGCTCGAAGCCGTACATCATGCCCCACGTGGTGACGGCCACGGCCAGCTGGGCCGCCGCCAGCCCGCAGAGCACACCCACCCGGCCGAAGCCGCGCAGCAGGGTGTCGGCCAAGCGCCCCCCTGCCCAGCCGCCACCAGCGATACCCGCCAGGAACGCCAGCAGCATTGTGCTGAAGGCATAGGTGCTCGCCCCCAGGGTGAGGCTCATAAGCCGGAACCAGGCCAGCTCGTAGATCAGCGATGCGCAGCCGGCCAGGCAGACCACCACCAGCAGGGCCTTGTCCGGCGCGGGGGGCGGCTCGGAGTCGCTGTCCTCCACCACCGGCGGAACCTCACCGTCGGCCTGACGGGACAACCCGATGGAAGCCAGCAGCAGCAGCCCGTTGGCCAGTGCCGCGATCCCAGTAGTGATGTTCAGCCCGAAGGCCGGCAGCAGCACGAAGCCGGCCAGGAAGGTGCCAGCCACGGCACCGAAGGTGTTCACTCCGTACAGCAGGCCCACCCGGCTGCCCGCCACGTCCAGTCGGGTGGTGACGAAGCGTGCCAGCAGGGGCAGCGTGGCGCCCATGCAGGTGGTGGGGATCAGGATGAGGGTGCCCACCAGCATGGTCTGGAAGAGGGAGAAGACCCAGGGCGAGGGCTCGAAGGCGGACCAGAAGCCCAGATAGATGGGCGTGATCAGGCTCAGCAGGAAGGGAAAGACCAGGGCGTAGGCCCCGATGATGCCCTCGAGCACGCCGTAGATCAGCAGGGGCTTGGTGACACGGTCGGCGTAGCGGGCGCCCAGCAGGCCCCCGAGGGACAGCCCGCCCATGAAGGCCGCCAGCACGGTGGCGATGGCCACCTGGCTGGTGCCGAAGACCAGGTGCAGCTCCCGGGCCCAGATGGTCTCGTAGACCAGCGAGGTGGCACCGGAGAGGAAGAACAGCGGGATGAGCAGCTCGAGCGCCTTCTCACGCCGAACGAGGGAGAGATCTTTGTCCATTGAGCCGTCGGAGCAGGGGATGCCGTCGTCTATCCGCGGGTGGACACGTCGTCTCCCCGGAGGTTCCGTCTAGGCGTGGCGAAACAGCCCCGGCTCCACCACGCGCACCTTGGCCGGGTCGAGGCCCAGCTGGTGCATGGCCCGGGCGGTGACGGGCTGCACGTCGTGGGTGATGGCCCGCTGCCGCACCCACTCGGCCAGCTCGGTGTCGGAGTAGCGGATGTGGCCGACGAACCAGTCGTAGAGCAGGTAGTGCAGCTGCAGCGCCAGCGAACGGGAGGGGCCCTCGGTGAGCGCCCGCTCCGCATAGCGTCGGATCTCGCGGCGGAAGTGGGTGTGCTGCCAGTGGTGCGCGTCGGCCTTGGGGTAGCCCAGGCGCTCCATGGCCTGCTCCTCTGTCGCGAAGTGGAAGCTCACATAGGCATCGAGATAGCGCAGGCCGTTGGTGAGCTCGTCGGCGGACAGCTCGTCGCCTTCGGGGAAGAGCAGGGCGTTGCCCCAGGCGAAGAGCTGGCGGTGTTGGTCATCGACCGCCTCGATGCCAGTGATCAGATCATCGGACAGCACCAGGCGCTGCATGACGACTCCAGGAGCGGAGTGGAGAGATTAGTCGGCAATGCTGCCGTCGGTGTAGACGGTCTCTGCCTTCTGACCCAGCTCGGCCAGCGGGATCATGACACCCGAGGCGAGGTGGTTGACGATGGTGACCAGGGCGACGCACAGCACCGCGATGACCAGCATGTATTCGACGGTGGACTGACCGCGGCGGAACATCATCGTCCCCCTCCGACATAGCCATCGCTGGCCATGCCCTGAACATCGCTGGACATGCTCTGCAGGCCGGACTCGAGGCCGGGCACGAGCGTGCGGGTGACGGCCACCATGGCCAGGACCAAGACACTGACCAGGAGCATGTACTCCACGGTCGACTGGCCGGCGTGGGAGCGCCGGGCGCGGGTGGACTTCGGGCGCATGGACCCTCCAACGGTTCCGGCATAAGGATACGCCAGCAATCTCCCATTGTCACCCCCGTAGTCCCCCTCCGGCCCCAGGATCCGCTCCTTCATGTTCCCCCACCAGAAGCTCGACTGGCTACTCGGACGGCTGGAGGCCGATGTCCGCGACAAAGCTGACGATCCGGCCGTTCGCCTCGAGTACGCCCGCGCCCTGATCTCCAAGGGGCTGTTCCACGGCGGAGGCGAGCAGTTCTGCTCCCTGGCCCTGCGCCAGGTCCAGCGCGTGCTCAAGGAAGACGCCCTCAACGGCGAGGCCCTGATCCTGGCCGGCCTCGCGCTCATCGGCATGAACCGTCCCGAGGGGGCCCGCTCCTACCTCGACGAAGCCTTCAAGCGCGTGCCGGAGCGCCCCGATCTCCACCTGGCCCTGGGCGTGCTCCACCGCTTCGACGGGGACCGCCACCGCGCCATCGGCCACCTCGAGCAGGCCTGCCGCCTGGCTCCCGACTCCTGGGAGGCCCACTTCCACCTGGGCCGCACCCTCTTCGAGCGCGCCCGGGAGCTGTCTCATCCCCAGCGCCTGCTCGAGCGGGCACAGTACCACCTCGTCAACGCGCTCAAGGGCAGCATGAACCGCGACCTCGAGGCGGTGGCCGTGCGCGATCTGGGCAACACCTGCCTGCTCACTGGCCGCTACCGCGAAGCCGAGAAGCTCTTCAACCGCCTGCGCGAACACCCCCGCATGCGCGCCAAGGCCCGCTTCCACCTGGGCTGCGTTGCCTACGGGCTGGGCAAGTACAAGAACGCGATCCACCACCTGCGCAGCTTCCTGGCAGACAACGAAAACGACGCCCGGGCCCACGCCACCATGGCCCAGGCCTACCTGCAGCTGGGCGAACTGGCCCGCGCGCGCGAAGCCTGCAACAAGGCCCTGCTGCTCGATCCCGACAACCTCGAGGCCCGCTACACCCTGGGCTGCACGGTGATCGAAGAAGGCGATCCCCAAGAAGCCATGCGCATCTTCCGGGTCAACCTGCGCGAGAGCCCCGACCACCTGCCCTCCTACCTCGAGCTGGTACGCACCCGGCGCCGCGGCGGCGACGTGCGCTGGCTGTCCCAGGCCCTGCACTCCGAGGTGGGCGACTTCGACCGCCTCGAGGCCATCCTCGATGGCCCCGATCCTCGCACCGCCACCCGGGAGCGCATCGCGGTGCTGCTCGACGAGCTCCGTTCGGTGGGGCCCAGCTCGGTGGGCACCATCCTGGGCGCGGTGGGTCGTACCCGCACCGAGTCCATCCGCTTCCAGCTGTTCGACTCGGCCGTCAGCCTGGCCGCCAGCCAGGCCGCCGACGACGTGGCCCTCAAGCTGCGCGACCCGGGCCGGCACTTCAGCCGCGAGCTGGGCAGCCAGGCCTACACCACCGCCATGCTGCTCCCCGAGCCGGTGCTCACCCGCGGTCTGGCCATCGGCGAAGAAGACCTCAAGCGCGAAGCTGTCAACCGCCACGGACCCGCCATCGACGTGGGCCGTCACCGCCAGAACGTCGAGCGCACCCGCCAGGAAGCTCGCGCCTACCAGGCCCTGCTGCTGCTGGCCATCGCCCGCCGCCGCTCCCGAGCGGGGCGCCACCTCCTGCAGCGCTGGGCCGAGACCGCCGATCCCGAGATGGCCACCGTGGCTCGCATCGGCCTGGCGGCCTTCGGCGATCCCGCCGCGGTCATCGCCCTGCGCGAAGCCGCCACCAAGGCCGGCGTCGCGGCACAGGCCGAGCAGGCCCTGGGTCGCCTGGCCCCCCCGCGCGACACCGCAGCCCCCCGCACTGTACAGAGCGGCGAGGCCGCCCACTGCACCGCCTGCGGCCGTACGGCATCCGACGCCCACCACCTGATGGCAGGTGGCAAGGCCGTGATCTGTGATCAGTGCGTGGTCACCATCGGCCGCAGCCGAGCCGACATGCGGGCCACCGACGATGCGCGCTGCAGCGTCTGCCAGCGCGGTGCCTTCGAGGCCCGGGGCTTGTACACCTACAACGGCATCGAGATCTGCAATCACTGCCTCGAGCTGTCACTGGGCCTGCTCGAGCGCGAAGAGGTGGACCGCTTCCTGGCAGCCTGGTAGTCCTGCGTCCCCCGTCGCTCTGGAAGTCCCCATGCAGATCGAGACCCTCTCTGTCGGCCAGTTCCAGGCCAACTGCTTCCTCATCACCTGCCCCACCACCGGCGCCACCGCCGTTGTGGACGTCGGCGAGGATGCCAGCCTGCTCCGCCGCCTGCAGACCAAGGAGCCAGCCGTCGAGCTGTCGGCCATCCTGCTCACCCACGCCCACATCGACCACGCCGGTGGGCTGCACGAGCTGCAGCAGGCCATGGACGCCACCACCTGGCTGGGGGCCAACGAGCAGCCCCTCTTCGAGGCTCTGCCCCAGCAGGGCAACTGGTTCGGCATGCCTTCCCTCAACCGACCCTGCGGCCGTGTGGACCACTGGGTCACAGACGGCGACACGGTCACCGTGGGCGAGCTGAAGCTCGAGGTGCTGGCCACCCCGGGGCACTCGCCCGGGCAGGTCTGCTACTTCGGGCACGGCCACGTGTTCGTGGGTGACACCCTCTTCGCGGGGAGCATCGGCCGCACCGACCTGCCCCTGGGCGACACCGCCACCATGAACCGCAGCCTGGCCAAGCTCCTCGAGCTGCCCGGCGACACGGTGGTCCACTGCGGCCACGGCCCCGACACCACCTTGAAGCGCGAGCTGGAGTCCAACCCCTACCTCTCCCACGTTCGCGCCGCCCGAGGCATCGCCGAGCCCCAGCGTCGCTTCTGGTGGTAGGCATGAGCGCCTTGGTGCCTCGCAAGCCGGAGCCGATGGCCTGCGCCATCTGCGGCGGCCACGACGCCAAGATCCGCTACCCGGTCCGCGACCTCATCCAGGCCCGCGACGACCACTGGTGGTTCGTCACCTGCGCCAGCTGCGGACACGGCTACCTGAGCCCCCACCCCACCGACGAGGAGCTGGGCGAGCTCTACGATGCCCTGTGGAGCCCCGAAGGCTTGCAGCTCGCAAACAACGTGGGCCGCAGCGGCTTCGAGAACAACCTCATCAAGGCCCGCCTCGAGGGCATCCGCGAGGTCCTGGGCGACCACACCGTGGGACGCCTGCTGGACGTAGGCTGCGGCCTGGGCTTCTTCCTGCGCGCGCTGCACGAGGCCTGGCCCGACGCCGAGTCCCTGGGGGTGGAGCTGGTGGACGCTGCGGCAAGCCGCGCAGAGCGCCCGGGCGTGGACGTGCTGCGCCAGCCCTGGGAGCAGGTGGAGCTTCCCGCAGACAGCTTCGACATCGTCACCCTGATCCACTTCCTGGAGCACCAGAGAGAGCCCGGCGCCGACATCGACAAGGCTGCAGGCCTGCTGCGAACAGGTGGCGCCCTGGTGGTCGAGGTGCCTCGGCTCGACGGCTGGGGGCGGCGCCTGTTCGGCCGCTGGTACTGGCCCCACCTGCCGCCACAGCACCTGCAGGTCTTCTCCCGCAGCGGCCTGGTGCGCCTGCTCGAGGAGCGGGGGCTGGAGGTGGCCTTCGTGCGCTCCAGCTCGGGCTATCCGCTCCAGGCCTGCACCACCCTCGTGCTGTTCTCCCGCTTCACCTTCGGCAGCCAGAGTCCCCACAGGTCCAACTGGTGGCTCCGCGGCCCCCTGATAGTCCTGGGCATGTCCATTCTGCCCTTTTTCCTGCTCTGGGACCTGCTGGTGGCCCCCCTGCTGAACGTACTGGGGCTCGGCGACATCCTGCTGGTGGTCGGGCGCAAGCGCCCCGAGCCATCAGCTCAATAGTCCCAGTCGTAGCTGTCTTCTTCGTCGTCGTCGTCGGCGTCGTCCACGTCGGACCAGCTGACGGCGTCACGACCCTTCTCCTTGGACTCGTACAAGGCCAGGTCGGCGGCCTTGACGATCTGCTCGGCGATCTCGTTGGCGGTAGTGGTGCTGTCGACCCGGCCCGCCCAGGTGGTGCCCCCGAAGGAGCAGCTGACCGGAACGCGGGACTCGCCGATGCTGAGCTGCAGCGCGACGATGGCCTTGCGCACCCGCTCGGCGGTCTTGAGGCCCACCGGGCCGGGGGTCTCGGGCATGAGCAGGTACATCTCGTCGCCGCCCACACGGGCCTTGATGTCTGTGGCCCGTAGCGTCTCCTGGAGCACCGAAGCGATGGCGGAGAGGACAACGTCACCGAAGGGGTGCCCGTAGGTGTCGTTGACGGTCTTGAACTTGTCGATGTCCATCACCACCACAGACAGCGGGCGGCCGGTGCGGCTGTGACGGTGGATTTCGCGAAGGAAGCCGTCCTCGAAGTGGCGGCGGTTGGACAGGCCCGTGAGCGGATCGTAGTAGGCCAGCTGCTCGAGGCGAGCGTTGGCCAGCTCGAGGGCGTGGTAGAAGCGCTCTTTTTCCTCGAG